>JAGONM010000015.1 GCA_017993055.1 Armatimonadota bacterium | reverse complement strand
CGGACGGTGATCTTCTGTCGGGATATACCGACAATTACACCAGGGTGGAGTTCGAGGCGGGCGACGAGTTGATCGGCGAGATCGTGGAGGTCGAGATCGTCGGCGTTTCCGGATGCGTCGCTTCGGGAATCATAGTACGAGGGGACCGCTCGACACACGGAGGCTGACGACATGGACGGATGCATATTCTGCAAGATAGCGAATCATGAGATCGAGGTGGCCGCGCTCTACGAGGACGACGACGTCATCGCGTTTCCGGATATCAACCCGGTCGCTCCGGTGCACATCCTGGCAGTCCCGAAGGATCACATCCCGGGGATAGGGGACGTCGGCCCGGAAAACTCCGGGATCGTAGCGCGCATCTGGGAAGTCATCCCGTCGCTGGCCGCCGAGAGCGGGATCGCGGAAGACGGTTTTCGCGTCGTCGCGAACTCGGGGGACGACGCGGGGCAGAGTGTGCCGCATCTGCATTTTCACGTTCTCGGCGGCAGGCGCATGGGCTGGCCTCCGGGTTGACCTTGACATCGTTTGCATCCGGATGTATAATACTCGCAGACTGAAAGCGAATGTCGGGCAGCTGCGTCACCGCGCAGCTTGTTTTGTTAGGGAAACCGCAATCATCATTTGGCCGCCCGCCTGAGCTTTCACGACAGGCTACCGCAGAGGGGGGAAATAGTTGGCGCAGGTCCAGCTTCGACAGAACGAATCGATAGACAGCGCGTTGAAGCGCTTTAAGAAGGAGCTTCAGCAGGCCGGGATTCTCAAGGAAGCGCGCGCTCACGAGCATTACGAAAAACCGAGCGACAAAAAGCGCAAGGCCGAGAATGCCCGGAAGCGCAAGATGAGCAGAAACGCTTCCAAGTACTAGGAACTGCAGGTCCAAAGGCGCAGGCCGCACCATGTCAATGCGGGAACGATTGTCGGAAGACTTGAAATCCGCGATGAAGACGGGTGATACCCTGAGGGTCTCCGTGATCCGCCTCGCAATGTCCGAGATGCGGAACACGGAGATCTCCAAGGGCCGCGCGCTCACTGAAGAGGAATCGCTGGAAGTCTTCACGCGCGAGGGGAAAAAGCGCCGAGAGGCGATCGAACAATACGAGAAGGCCGGCAGAGCCGATCTCTCGGAAAAAGAATCGGCGGAACTTCGCATCCTCGAGGAGTATCTGCCCGAACAGCTCGAAGAAGCTGAAATCACCGGCATAGTGCAAGAGGTGATCTCGGAACTGCAAGCCGCGTCCAAGGCAGACAAGGGCAGGGTTATGTCGGCCCTTATGCCCAGATTCCGCGGCCGAGCGGACGGCAAACTGGTCAGCCAGGTAGTTGACCGCATGCTCGACGGCAGTTCCGTATGATATGACCATCTTCAAAAAACCCGTGTTTGCGGGCCTCCGAAGAAAAGACCCCGACCAGAAGAAACCGGCTCGGCGCAAGCTCGACGTGGGCCGCGTAGCGCTCGGTGTGGCCGCCACCCTGCTTCTTTCGATCCTCTTCTCCCTGCATCTTCTGCCTGACAAGGTGTCGCTGCAGGTCGGGGATGTCAGCGAGGTGCAGAGGCGCGCGCACCGCACCGTCCGCTATGTTGACTCCGTCGAGACGGAACGCCTCCGCGAGGAAGCCGTCGCCGGCGCGGACAAGGTCTACACCATTGTGCCGAGGTCGTCGGCGCAGGCCGTCGAATCCGTCTCGAGTCTCTTCGAGGTGCTTAGGCGCGCCAGGAACGACTCGTCGCTCGACGGGACGTCCCGAAAGGCCGCCTGGGTCCGCCGCAACCTCAGATGGGATTTTCCCGACGGAGCGCTGCACACGCTGCTCACTATTGACTCGGCGGCGTTCAACCAGATGGCCTCGTACACCCGGCAGGTTGCGGGCGAGGTGATGGACCGCGAGATCCGCGACGACACAGACGACGTCCGGGCGGCCCGCGAGGAGTTCCGGCGGCGCGTCGGCAACTTCTTCACGAGCCGCGACCAGATCGCCGCAGCGGAGAGCGTCGCGAACGGCGTCATACGGCCCAACCGCCTCTACGATCCCGATCGGACGAGATCGGCGAGAGAGAGGGAGCGGCTCGCCGTTCAGCCCAGGCAGCGGCAGGTCCTTGCGGGCGAGATCATCATTGACAAGGGCGAGCGCGTCACTCCCGAGCACATGGACAAGTTCCTCGCGCTCGGCCTCAGGCAGCCGCACGTGGACTACGTGAGCGTGCTCTGCATCAGCCTCCTGGTCGCGCTGGTCGTCATGTTCACCATCGCCTATCTCGCCCGATACTACCAGGGCGTCTACCGCTCCACCAGGATGATGCTCCTGCTGGCCATCATCGTCGTTTCCAGCTCTCTCGGCCTGAAGCTCGTCGGCTCCATGCTGGGCCTCAGTTTCAGCGGCGTTCAGTACGGCTACTTCATGATGATCTGGATCGCCACCGCCGCGATGCTCACCGCGATCCTCATCAACCCGTCCGTCGCGGTGCTGGTCGTGGCGTTCCTGGCCGGGATCGCGGGCGTGGCGATGAACTACGAACTCAGGTTCGTTGCCGCCTCGATCTTCAGCAGCGTGGTGGCCGTCTACGCCGTGTCGGATATCAGAAACCGCTCGGACTACATCAGGGCCGGGCTCTACGTCTGCCTCGCCAATCTCGCCATGGTCTGGCTCGTCGGAGTAATAAACGGCGACCAGCTGAAGGACCTGACCGTCGGATCCGGTTGGGCGGTCATCGGCGGCATGATCTCCATCGGCATCTTCGGCCTGGGTACGACCGCTCTCGAGAAGCCTTTCGGCATCACGACTCACATACGCCTGCTCGAGCTGCTGGACACGAACCATCCGATCCTGAGGCGCCTGTTGATGGAGGCGCCCGGCACCTACAGCCACAGCGTGTTCGTCGGAAACATCGCCGCGACCGCCGCCGAGGTCATCGGGGCCGATCCCCTGCTCGTGCGCGTCGCCTCCTATTATCACGACGTCGGCAAGATGAGGCGCCCGCACTTCTTCGTAGAGAACCAGCACGTCGAGAACATCCACGACCGCCTGAACCCGTCGCTGAGCGCGCTCGTAATACGCTCTCACATAAAGGACGGCCTGGATCTCGCCCTCGAGTACCGGCTTCCACCGGCCGTCTGCGAGCTGATGAGCCAGCACCACGGCACCAGCCTCGTGCGCTACTTCTACCAGAAGGCCGAGGAGGAGAGCGGCGTCGGCTCCACCGTCCTGGAGCATCAGTTCCGGTACGAGGGCACCAAGCCGCAGACCAAGGAAGCCGCACTCCTCATGCTCGCCGACTCGGTCGAGGCCGCCTCGCGCGCGCTTGCCAAGCCCGATATCGGCAGCATCAAGGACATGGTTCGGAAGATACTGGACGAGAGGCTGTCCGACGGCCAGTTGGACGAGTCGGAGCTTACCTTCAAGGACATCAGCCGTATTACCGAGTCGTTCGTGCGAACGCTCACCAGCATGCTGCACGCGCGCATAGAGTATCCCGATCCGCCCGGCTCGGAACCGAGGAGGCCCGGCTCCAATGGAAATACTGATAAAGAACCTGCAGTCGCTGCGGGTGAACCAGGAAAGCCTGATCAGAGTCGCGAACAAGTTGTTGCAGGTTGAGGATTTGTCGTATTCTCCCGAAATAAGTATAGTGCTCACGGACGACGAGCACATTCATCGGCTGAACAGGGACTACCGGGGGAAGGACCGCCCGACCGACGTGTTGTCCTTCCAACAGCTCGATGAGGATGAGACCGTTTCGGCGCCGGACGAGCCGGTGCTTCTCGGTGACGTGGTCATCTCCGTGGAGACCGCGGCGAGACAGGCTTCGGAGCGGGGCAAGCCGCTCGACGAGGAGCTGTCGCTTCTCGTGGCGCATGGGATTCTTCACCTGCTCGGATATGACGACGAAACCGACGAAGGCGCGGAGAAGATGCGCGAGCGCGAGGCGGCGGTTCTGGAAAGAATATAGAATGAACGAGAAGACCAAAACCCCGGCGATAAGCGACGACATACACGACTACGAGCAGGCCAAGCCGCCGGTCAGGCCGAAGACGGTCCTCGAAAGCTTCAAGTACGCCGTAGACGGCATACTCGACGTCTTCCGCACGCAGAAGCACATGCGGTTCCACTTCGTGACCGTGGTCATGGTGCTTCTCGTCGCGCTGATATTCGGGCTGGACAAGAAGGACATACTCGTCCTGCTGTTCACGATCTCGATGGTCCTCGTCGCCGAGATGTTCAACACGTCCATCGAGGCCGTCGTTGATCTCGTGACGCAGACGTACCACCCGCTCGCCAAGTTCGCCAAAGACGCGGCGGCGGGAGCGGTGCTCATCGCCACCGGGATGGCGATCCTCGTCGGATGCCTGCTCTTCCTGGGCGATCAGTCGTTCAGCCGCGTCAGCGGGGCGAGGTCGGAAGGGCCGGACAGCCTCATGAAGGTCCTGCTGGCGGGGATCGTCCTGCTGGTGCTGGTGACGATCATAAAGGCCCTGGGCTCGCGCGGGAAGCTTCTCAAAGGCGGCGTCTGCAGCGGTCATTCAGCGGCCGGGTTCTTCCTCGCGGCGACGATCCTGTACCTGTCGAAAGACGCCCTCACCGTGATAGTCGCACTGATAATGGCGCTTCTCATCGCGCAGAGCCGCGTGGAAGCGAAGATACATACCATGCAGGAGGTCGTGACCGGGGCCCTCCTGGCGATGCTCCTCTCGGCGCTCGTGTACTGGGTCACGCCGTCGTAGCGCCGGAACATCGTTCGTTCTCTGCCGTCCGCTTTCCGACTGGAGGTGTTTCGAGTTTGGGTACAGACCCCGACCCTGCTAACTTACCGCACTTGCTCGCTCTGGCGGTTCCCGATGGGACCGGCGCGGCGTATCCGGCGGCTCTCGCCCAGATCGCGCCCGTGGGAATCGCCTGGAGTGCGGTACTGATCTCGTGCCTCATACTGCTGAACGCCTTCTTCGCCATGGCGGAGATCGCGCTGGTCTCGGTCCGTAAGACGAGGATCAGGCAGTTGATCGAAGAGGGTGTCCCGTCGGCCGTGACGGTCCAGCGCCTGATGGAGAATCCCACAAGGCTTCTCGCCACCGTGCAGATCGGCGTCACGCTCGTCGGGTTCTTCGCATCGGCGGCCGGCGCCGTGACCCTCGCCCAGCCCGTGGCCGACGTCCTCGCCCGGACGGGAATCCCCTTTGTTGCGCGAAACTCGCTCGGCGTCGCCGTGTTCGTCGTCACCCTGGTCATCGGCTATCTCAGCCTCGTCATCGGTGAGATCAGCCCGAAAAGCCTCGCGCTTCAGCACTCCGAGAAGATCGCTCTGCGGTCGGCGAAGTTCCTCCTCTTCCTCTCGATCGTCCTCGCACCGCTCGTGAGGGTCGTCACCTGGTCGAGCAACATCATCGTCAGGCCGTTCGGCGGCAAGGCGAGTTTCTCGTCGCCGGTCGTCACCGAGGAGGAACTCAAGATGCTCGTCGAGGCCGGCGAGGAGGACGGGATCATCGAGGAGGAGGAGCGCGAGATGATCCACTCCATCTTCGAGTTCACCGACACCGTCGTCCGCAAGGTCATGGTCCCGCGCATTGACATGAAGACCGTGGACGTCGAATCCCCGATCGCCGAGCTTCTCGACGTCATCATGGAGGAGGGCCATTCCCGCATCCCGATCTACGAGGAGGACGTTGACCACATCGTCGGGATCGTCCACGCGAAGGACCTTCTGCGCGTTCTGCACGAGAAGTGCGGCGCGGACACGAGCATCCGCGACCTGATGCGCCCGCCCTACATCATCCCGGAGAACAAGAAGGTTGACGAACTGCTCGCGGAGTTCAAGAAGAGCAAGATTCAGCTCGCCATCGTCGTTGACGAGTACGGCGGCACGGCGGGACTCGTCACCATCGAGGACCTCCTCGAAGAGATCGTCGGCGACATCATGGACGAGTACGATGAGGAAGAGCCTCTGGTCGAGGTGATAGACGCGAACACGAGCATCGTGGACGCCCGTACGCCGATTGACGAGATCAACGAGCAGATGGACCTGCAGCTGCCCGAGGAGGAGTTCGACACCATCGGAGGCTTCGTGTTCGGTCTGTTCGGCAAGCAGCCGCACCTCGGCGAATCGGTCGAGTACGACGGCGCGGAACTCACCATCGCGGAGACGGACGGCCCCCGCATCAACAAGGTGAAGATCGTCAAGACGGGCCGCCCGGATATGGACGCGGCCGAGGTGGACTCCCGGGACTGACGTCGCCCTCCGGTCCCATTCGTCACATCTGTCCCATCCGTCCTATGCTTGCGTGGGTTCTACTCCGCCTCCGGGTAACTCCCCAGCACGATCACGAATGACGTGTGCTCCTCGAGCGCCTTCAGCGCCTTCGTCACCGGCTCGTCGGTCACGTGCCCCTGGCAGTCCATGAAGAAGACGTACTCCCACGGCGTCAGCTTCGTCGGGCGCGACTCGATCATCGTCAGGTTCACGTCGTATTTCTCGAACGCGCTCATCGCCCGGAACAGCGACCCCGACTTGTGCGCGACCGAGAACATCACCGACGTCTTGTCCTTCCCGCTCGGCGCGGGCTCGTTGCGCCCGATCACGAGGAATCGGGTCCGGTTCTGGGGGTTGTCCTCGATGTGCTCCGCAAGGAGATTCAGCCCGTACACCTCCGCCGCGAGGCTCGTCCCTATAGCCGCCGACCCCGGTTCCTCCGCCGCGACCTGCGCGGCCTTCCCGGTCGTCGAGACGTCCAAGATCTCCACGTCCGGCAGGTTCGTCCTCAGCCAGTTCCGGCACTGGGCGGCCGCCGTCGGTATCGAATAGACCCGCTTGATGCTCGACAGCTCCCTCTCTGCTGAGAGCAGATTGTGCGTGATCGGCAGGTAGATCTCGGAGCAGATCTTGAGGTCGGACTGCAGGAACGTGTCGAGCGTGTGGTTGATCACGCCCTCGGTCGAGTTCTCGATCGGCACGACGCCGTAGTCCGCGCGCTCCCGCTCGATCTCGCTGAATACGTCCGGGATCGCGTCCACCGGCACGAATGTGCTCGACGAGCCGAACTTCTGGATGCTCGCCATGTGCGTGTTCGTCGCGGGCGGCCCCCAGTAGACGACGACGACCGGCCGTTCCAGCGCTCGGGATGCGGAGATGATCTCGCGGTAGATGGCCTGCACGGCGGCGTTCGGGAGCGGCCCGCGGTTCGCGGCGGTCACCTTCTTGAAGACCTGGCGCTCGCGTTCGGGCGCGAAGAAGCTCTTCCTGGTCTTCTCCTTGTGCTTGCCGATCTCCATCGCGGTCTCGGCCCGCTTGTTCAGGAGCGCAAGCACCTCCGCGTCAATCCGGTCAATCTCTTTCCTCAGGTCGTTCAGGTCCATATCCACTCTCCGGCGAAGTGACGTGATCTCGGAATCAGTGAGCACATGATAGCACAAAGCCCGGCGGGTGCATACCACCGGGTTCAGACGAAACAGCTTGCGATCCGGGATACCAGCTACGACCCGGGATACCGGATGTCATTCTGAGCGGAGCGAAGAATCTACTCGCGCGGATCCGGATTCCTCGCCCCGCTTAGAATGATGCCGGTGTGGTATCACTACCATCGTGATCTCCTGCGTCCAAACGGCGCGCACCTCAGCGGCAGCTCACGAGTTCCTGCACATGTCGGTTCCCGTCACGCAAAGAAATCGAAGAATTCATGTTTATGGCATTGACGGGGGGGGGGGTAGAAACGTGGTATAATACAGGGAGTTAGTGTGACGCATGTGTGCTTGCACCGTCGGGCTGGGCACGCCCGGCTTACTTCATCATGTGCATGCCGTTATCTACCGAAGATCAACACAGGCCGGAGGTACGCAGGATGAGGTCATCGCTTCGTTTCACGCTCGTGTCGGTAATGCTCTTGCTCTCGTTGACGCCGGCTCTGGCTGATATCCCAGTGGAACTCGTCGGACAGAGCGGCGGCACGTGCAGTGCGGTCGCAGTCTCCGGCAATCGCGCGTACATAGGCATAGGCCCGCGCCTGGTTGTTCTGGATATCTCTGAACCCTACACGCCGGTCGAAATCGGTAAGACCGAGGTGCTGTCTGGTGTCGTGCGAGACGTAGCCCTGTCCGGTGACTACGCTTACGTGGCGGCGGGCACCCGGCTGCAGGTGGTAGACGTCTCGGCCTCGGAGTCTCCGAGTCTCGTCGGCGTTTGCGACACGACCGGGTCTGCTTTGGATGTGGCGGTGTCGGGGAACTACGCTTACGTCGCGTGCGATACCTTGTATTGGGATTTTGGTGAACTGCAGGTAGTAGATATCTCGAATCCAGCGTCTCCGATCAGGGTCTGCAAGCTCTACACGAGCGGAGATCCTCAAGGTGTCGTGGTCTCGGGGAACTACGCCTACGTGGCGGATGATGATGCTGGCCTGCTGGTAGTAGACATCTCGAATCCCCTGTCCCCGACCCTGGTCAGCGCCTGCAGCACCGGCGGCTATGCTCAAGGCGTGGTGGTCTCGGGGAACTACGCGTACGTGGCGGACGCAGGGGCCGGCCTGCAGGTGATTAACGTCTACAACCCTGCCTCTCCGATCCGAGTCGGCGTTTGCGACACGATCGGGTATGCCTCGGGCGTGGCGGTATCGGGGAATTACGCCTACTTGGTGGGCGGGTGGGCCGGCCTGCAGGTGATAGACGTTACGAACCCGGCTTCTCCGACCCAAGTCGGAGCTTACGACACAAGCGGTTCCGCCTTCGGTGTGACCATATCGGGAAGCTACGCCTATGTGGCGGACGTCTGCGATGGTCTGAAGGTGATAGACGTTGCGGACCCCGCTTCTCCGGCGCTAGTCGGAGGCTACGACACCGGCGGGTCCGCCTCCGGGGTGGCTATGTCGGGAAACCACGCCTACGTGGCGGACACTTGCCACGGAGGCCTGCAGGTGATAGACGCTGCGAACCCGGTGTCTCCGAGTCTCGTGGGCCGCTGGTGTTTTGACGACGAGGCCTCAGATGTGACGGTATCGGGGAACTATGCATACGTGGCACATGGGTGGGGTCTGCAGGTGATAGACGTTGCGGACCCGGCGTCTCCGACCTGGGTCGGTCTGTGCCGCACGACCCGGAGTGCCTTAGGTGTAGCGGTGTCGGGGGACTACGCCTACGTGGCGGACGGTTCTGCCGGCCTGCATGTGATAGACGTGTCCAGTCCGGCGTCACCCACCATCGTGGGCACCTGCTTTACGAGCGGGTCTGCGAACGACGTTGCCGTCTCGGGGATCTATGCTTACGTTTCGAACGACTATGCTGGCCTGCAGGTGATAGACGTGTCCAATCCGGCGTCTCCCACCATCGTCGGTCACACGAGCGCGTCTGCGAACGACGTTGTCGTCTCGGGGAACTATGCTTACGTTGTTGGGGACCACTTTGCTGGCCTGCAGGTGATAGACGTCTCCAACCCGGCGTCTCCTGTCAGAGTCGGCGGATGCAATACGAGCGGGTCTGGGGAAGGCCTGGTGGTCTCGGGGAACTACGCCTACGTGGCGGACGGTTCTGCCGGCCTGCATGTGATAGACATCTCGAACCCGGCGTCCCCTGTCAGAGTCGGCGGATACGACACGAGCGGGTCCGCCTTTGGCGTGGCGGTCTCGGGCAACTACGTGTATGTGGCGGACGGGTATGCCGGGCTTGAGGTGCTACTGCTGGGCGGGGAGTTCCCGCCGCCCACTATCAGCACCATCGCACCCGACAGCGGTCCGAACGTCACGACCTTCGGTGTCGCGAGCATTGCGGGTACAGGATTCTATCCAGGGGTGACCGTCAAGCTCACCAGAGCCGGGGAGAGCGACATAGTCGCTGATGGAGTGACCGTCGTCAGCCCCACGGACATCGTATGCAGATTTGACCTCGCAGCGAAGGCACCCGGTCAGTGGACCGTGATCGTCACGAACCTGGATGGGCAGTCGGCTGAACTCGACGACGCCTTCACCATCTTCGCGGTGCCGGCTCCGACTGTCACCGGAATCGCCCCGGCATCTGGAGAGGATCTGGGGACCGTTACCGTCACGGATCTTGCAGGCACCGGATTCTATCCCGGTGCGACTGCAAAGCTGTCCAGAACCGGGGAAGGCGACATCATTGCCACCGGAGTGAGCGTCATCGGCTCAACGAAGATCACTTGTACGTTCGATTTGACGGGCAGGACGCCAGGCCCGTGGAACGTGTCAGTCAGGAACGGTGACGGGCAGTCGGCTGTCCTGCCCGACGGATTCACGATCACCCAAGCGGCGGCTCCGACTGTCACCGGAATAACCCCGGCATCAGGAGAGAATCTGGGGACGGTTACCGTCACGGATCTTGCAGGCACCGGATTCTATCCCGGTGCGGCTGCAAAGCTGTCCAGAACCGGGGAAAGCGACATCATTGCTGCCGGAGTGAGTGTCATCGGCTCAACGAAGATCACCTGCGCGTTCGACCTGACTGGCAGGGCGGTGGGGCCGTGGAGCGTGGTCGTCACGAACCCGAACGGCCTGTCGAGTACTCTGACGGACGGGTTCACGGTCACTCAAGCGGCGGCCCCGACCGTCACGGGGATCACCCCGGCGTCAGGAGAGAATCTGGGGAAGGTCACCATCACGGATCTTGCAGGCACGGGGTTCTATCCGGTGGCGACCGTCAAGCTCACCAGAAGCGGCGAAAGCGACATTACTGCTTCCGGAGTGACCGTCGTCAGCCCCACGAAGATCACCTGCGCGTTCGATTTGACCGGCAGGACACCAGGTCAGTGGAGTTTGTCAGTGATGAACGGTGACGGGCAGTCGGCTTTCGTGCCCGACGGATTCACCGTCACTCAAGCGGCGGCTCCGACTGTCACCGGGACCACTCCGGCATCAGGAGAGAATCTGGGGAAGGTTACTATCACTGATCTTGTCGGCGCGGGATTTTATCCAGGGGCGACGGTTAAACTTACCAGAGCCGGAGAGAGCGACGTAGTTGCCGATGGAGTAACCGTCGTCAGTCCCACGAAGATCGTCTGCACATTCGACTTGGCGCGCAAGGCGGGTGGTCTGTGGGATATGGTAGTCACTAACCTCGACGGACAATCGGGAACGTTGACGGACGGCTTCACGGTCACTGCGATACCGTGGCCGTTCATCACCGGGATCACCCCGGCGTCCGGCCCCTGCACGGGCAGCGTCGCCATCACCAACCTCTCCGGCACCGAGTTTGAGCCCGGCGCGACTGTGAAACTCACCAGAGTCGGCAAGAGCGACATCAATGCAGCCGGGGTAACGGTCGTCAGTCCCACGAAGATCACCTGCACATTCAACCTGATCGGCAAGACACCTGGGCAATGGAACGTGGCGGTCACTAACCAGAACGGCCTTTCGGGCACGTTGGTGAACGGTTTCACGATCATGGACACTTCCGTGCCCGTGATCAACTCGGTTTCCATCAGTCCGCTGATGGTCGCGGCGACAGACACCGTATTTATCTCTACAAACGTTACGGACAACGTAGGGGTCAACGGAGTCACCGCGAACGGCACCGCGCTGACGAACACCGGCGGGAGCGTCTGGAGCGGCGATATGCCTGCCGATCCTGCTCTCGGACGGCACTTCGTGACGATAATCGCCGGCGATGCGGCGGGCAACACCACTACCAACTCCACTCGCAACTACAGAACGGCGAGAGTGCTTGGAATCACGGGTCGGGATCTGGGGACGTACGTTCTGACCGGATCGGCCAGCACTTATCTGTTCCGCGCCGTCGGCCTGGTCACCCGGATAGACGCGGACACCTTCGAACTCTATGACGGCTGGGCCGTGCCGGTCCGGGTCTCGTATGCCGCTCACGGACTGCAGACGGGAGACTACGCGACCGCACGCGGCATCTGGTCGCTCAGCGTCAGTCCGCGTGTGCTGAACGCGTCGCGCGTGACCAAGGTGCTGTAGGGTGTTTCCCAGTCAACGCACGAATGGGCCGACATCTCTACGTTACGCTAGAGGTGCCTGTCCAGCCACTCCACCGCGTTCTCGATGAACTGAGGCGTCAGGTCGCGTGAGGAGGTCTCCACGCGCGCGTCGAACCGCTCGGGGTGGCCCATCGTGCGGTAGACCATCTTCGTCTCCGCCTTCGCGCTCCGGAATCCCAGCACCGGGTACCACTCCTCGGTCACGTTGTTCTGCACCAGCAGTGGCCGGGGTGCGATCAGCGCCATCAGGTCCTGTATCCCCGCCTCTTCCAGGAATCCCGGCAGGAACGACCCGATGCACATGTGCCCCTGCGCGAAAGCGAAGTCCGTCGGCAGAGTGCCCTGGGGCGCGATCCCGCAGATCGCGCACGCCGCCTTCACCCTCTCGTCGAGCGCCGCCAGCACGTAGCACTGAACGCCGCTCCAGCACATCCCCACCGCCGCAACCCGATCGGCATCCACGTCCTCCCGCGAGCAAAGGTAGTCCAACCCCCGCATGTTCTCATAGGTCGTCAGTCCCATGTAGGTCATGCCCAGATGCTCGCAGGACTCGCCGTCAACGCAGCCGTGCGATCCGCTGACGCACTGGTTCCCCGGCCTCAGAACGACGTACCCGGCTCGGGCGAGACTGGTCGCGGTCGAGTTCACCCCCGTCTTGTCGAGGTCCCACCCGTGCAGGAGGATGACTGCCGGCAGCGGATCGGGCGTTTCGGCGGGTCGGGTCAAGACTCCGCGCATCGGGCCGCCTGTCTCCCGGTCGAAGGCGACGGCCTCCTCGATGAGCCCTTCCGCCGGGACGCTCTTGGACTCCGTGCGGGCGGCGAGCGGCGCTTCGTGCGGGGGAATGTATCCCAGCGCCTTGGTGAGATGATGACGCAGCCAGGCGCGCCGAATCTGCAACGCGTCCGGATCGGTCGGCAGATGCTTTCGGGACACGACCAGGTCTTCCGCCTGTTGAAGCAGCGAGTTCAGTGAAGGATAGTTCGATGGCATATCGGCAACGCCTCCATCCAATGCAGTATAGCATACGTATCGCTTCCCGTCCACGGTTTCCTCGCCCTTGCTTTTTCCACCCGAATCCGCTATCCTGTTCGCGCTGTTTGGACCGATTACGAAGAACCGAGGTGAGACAAATTGGCCCCTGACGGTTGGTTCCGCCGGAAATCGAAGGCTGCCGGAAAAGCCGCCAGAAAGAAACTGGACGCACTGCCGGACGGCTTGTGGACTAAGTGCCCCAAGTGCGCCGAGATCCTCTTCAGCAAGGAGTTGGAGAAGAATCTCATGGTCTGCAACAAGTGCAACCATCATCTCAAGCTGCGCGCCGCCCACCGCCTCGCAATTACCGTTGACGAGGGCAGCTTCGTCGAAACCGACGCCGACCTGATCACGGTGAACTCGCTCAACTTCCCCCAGTACGATGCCAAGATGGAGAGACTTCAGGCCGCTTGCGGCATCAACGACGGCATGGTGACCGGCGACGCGGCAATCGGCGGCCATCCCGTCGGGATCGGCGTGGCCGACTTCGCGTTCCTCGCTGGGAGCATGGGCTGTGTCTACGGTGAGAAGATCGCCCGCCTGTTCGAGCGCGGCATCGAGCGGAAGACACCCGTCGTGGTCGTCCACACATCAGGGGGCGCCCGAATGCAGGAGGGCATACTCTCCCTCATGCAGATGGCGAAGACGAGCGCCGCCGTCGCCAGGTTCAACGAGGCCGGGCTCATGTATGTCGCCGTATTCGCCGACCCCACGATGGCCGGCGTTCACGCCAGTTTCGCAATGCTTGCCGATGTAATTATTGCCGAGCCGGGCGCGCTGATCGGTCTTGCCGGTCAGAGGGTCGCCGCCCAGGCCCAGGTCACCAAAGAGCCCCCCGGATACCGGCTCGCGGAGTGGCAACTCGATCGCGGCATGGTGGACATGGTGATCCCGCGCCGCGAGATCCGCGATACGCTGACGGAACTGCTTGCGTTCGGAGGTAGGAACTGATGCCCATCACCAACGTTCTGGATTTCGAGAAGCCTCTCGCCGAACTCGATGCGGCGATTGACGAACTGAGGAGCGTCTCCGAGGCGGAGGGCATTGACCGGGCTGACGAGATCAGCGCCCTCGAGGAGAACCGCGACCGTCTCGCACGGCAGATCTTCAGCAACCTCTCGCCGTGGGACAAGACGCTCATGGCCCGCCACCCGAATCGCCCTTACTCGCTCGACTATATCCGCGTGATCTTCGACGACTTCGTTGAGCTTCACGGCGACAGGCTGTTCGCCGATGACAAGGCCGTCGTCGGCGGTGTCGGATTCCTCGACGGCAAGCCGGTGATGGTGATCGGCCAGCAGAAGGGGCGCGACATCAAGGAGCGTCAGCTCCGCAACTTCGGCAGCCTGAAGCCGGAGGGTTTCCGCAAGGCTGTGCGGTTGATGAAGATGGCCGAGAAGTTCGGGCGTCCAATCGTCGTGTTCGTGGACACGCCGGCCGCCGACTGCAGTATCGGGGCCGAGGAGCGCGGCATAAGCGAGGCCATAGCGCGCAGCATGATGGAGATGGCTCTCCTCGAGGTTCCGGTCATCGCGGTCGTCATCGGCGAAGGCGGAAGCGGCGGAGCGCTTGGGGTCGGTGTGGCCAACCGCGTGCTGATGCAGGAACATGCCATCTACTCCGTGATCCCGCCCGAGGGATGCGCCGCGATCCTCTCCGAGTTCGACCGGAATCCGGCGCGCGCTCCGGAAGCCGCCGATGCCCTCAACATCACGGCCCAGCGGAACCTCGAACTCGGCGTCATCGACGAGGTCATACCGGAACCTCTGGGAGGCGCTCACCGAAACGGCGAGCAGGCCGCGGCCGCGGTCAGGGATGCCGTGGTCAGACACCTGGCTGATCTCGAGAACATGAGCCCGCAGGAACTGGCCGAGCAGCGGTACGCGAGGTTCCGCGACATGGGCGTCTACGCTGTCGAGCCCCCCTCGGAGGACGAGTCGGTGGAGGAGGTGCCGGGATGAGGACCTTTACGGCCTATGTCGAATACGATCCCGTCAGCAAGCTGTATGTCGGCGTAGTTCCGGGCATACCTGGAGCGCACACTCAGGGCGAGACCCTCGACGAACTCCGCGACAACTTGCGCGAGGTTCTGGAGTTGTGCCTGGAGGAATATCACGGCGCCCCGGACGATCTGCCGAAGCTCGTCGGACTGCAGCAGATCGAGGTCGCTGCATGACACGGTTTCCCGCGCTGACCGCCAGGGCGCTGGAGAAGGTGCTGCTGGGGATCGGGTTCGAGGCGGTGCGGCGGCGCGGAAGTCATGTCTTCTACCGCCATCCCGATGGTCGGACGACCGCCGTTCCGCATCACGCCGGGAGGGAACTGGCTCGTCCCCTGATTCGTGAAATCCTCCGCGAGGTTGACATGTCCCCGGAGGAGCTTCAGCGACTAGTCGTCAGATAGTAGTATCACGAAAGTCATCAACGCCATGCGAAACACCATTGCCGCCGTCCTGCTTCTCTGCGCGCTTCCGGCCGCTGCCGCGCTCGGACAGACGCCGAAGACCTACACCATGAACAACTTCGATTTCAGTTATTCCAGGAGCGGAGTGAACCTGAAGTACAAAGGCGTCTCCGTCATCCGCAAGTCGTCGCTCTACGTCGTCAGTCCCGGCTGGACGAAGCTGCTCTTCGGGCACCACCTCGAGGAACATGCGGTCACCTCCGAGGACGTCCCCGGAGGCAAGCTGATCAAGGTCGCGATGCGGAACGACGTCTTCGCCGCGACGTACGAAGTCACCCTGCTCGACTCGGACGAGGCGACGATAGACCTGAGATACCGCCTTCTCACGGACGAACCGGCGGAGATCGAGTACTGCCTGGGCTACTTCAGCGCGCCGATGATCGCCGACTGCGCCTTCGAGGCCGACACCGTCGAGGGCCGCAAGTCCGGCACGGTCCCCTACGCCGCCGCGTCGTCCGACCAGCGGGAGTCCATGCTCGTTCCGCCGTTCCATCGCCTCAGGATAGACTCGCGCCTCGGCCCGATGGAACTGACGATCACCGGTGACAGCAGTGACCTCGTGATCTTCGACGCCCGCCGCGATCACCAGCCGTGGGCCAGGGAAGCCCCGATCTTCTGGTGCGGCATCGGCGTGCCCGCCCGGCCGATATCGCAGGGAGACCACCGCGTCACCGCCAGGCTCAAGTTCTCGCCGCGCGAAGACGTGAAGCCCGCACCCGAGATCCGGCCCGAGTCGGTGCGGATCAGCGATGTGAAGGATGCGAAGCTCCCGATGGACGAGATGATCAGGGTCGTCCCCCAGCCGAAGTCAATGGACCTCACCGGCGGCGACTTCGCCGTCACCCCGGAAACGCTCATCGTGCTGCCCGACGAGCCGACCGACGCCGATCGTTTCGCCGCGGAGAGCCTGAACGAGGAACTCCGCGAGGTATACGGGATCGAGCTGAGGGTCGTGTCCGCCGGTCAGACAGCCGCCGGCAGGGGATTCATTGCCGTCGGTGAGCCGGGCCGCAACTCGCTGCTCGACAGGCTGTGCAGGGACGTCGGCCTCGAAGCGCCGGCGCAGGAGGAGGGCTACGCCCTCAAGGCGTCCAAGCCGTTCGTGCTGGTGGCCGGTCGCGACGTACGCGGCACGTTCTACGGGGTGCAGACGCTCATCCAGCTTCTGAAACCGACGGTCGAAGGCGCGGCCGTCACGGGCGCGGTCGTCTCAGACTGGCCGAGCATGAAGGTCCGGGGCGCTCACGTCTTCATCGGAAACGAGTCGAAGCCGTTCCTCCAGAAACTGATCCGGCGAATCTTCGCTCGAAACAAGCTCAACTTCCTGCTGATCCAGGCGGATTACACGAAGTGGGAGAGCGATCCCGGGATCTGGCTCGACTGGAGCACCGACAAGAAGGACCTCAAGGCGATCGTTGACTACGCTCGGCTCCACCACATGGAGGTCGCGCCTCTCGTCCAGTCGCTCGGCCACTCCGAGTGGATGTTCAAGAACAACTCCAACCTCGACATCGCCGAGGACCCGGAGCATGCCTACGGCTACTGCCCGAGCAACCCGAAGAGCTATGAATACATCTTCAGGATATACGATGAGGCGGTCGAGCTGTTCCGGCCCAAGTGGTTCCACATCGGCCACGATGAAGTGACGATGAAGGGGAGCTTCCCTCACGACGACCTCTGCAAGCAGAAGACGGTCCAGCAGCTCTTCAACGAGGACGTCGCGAAGCTCCACGAGTACTTTGCCCGGAAGGGCATCCGCGTGATGCTCTGGGGCGACATGGGTCTGCACAAGACCGAGACCCCCGACGCGGGGTGGGCGGCCACCCCCGAGATCGCCAAAGGGATCCGCGAGGGAATGCCGAAGGACGTCATCGTTACCGACTGGCACTACTGCGCGGCCGACGACTTCCCGAGCGTGCGGCTGTATCAGGATCTCGGCCACGACGTCATCGCCTCGACATGGTACGTCCCGCAGAACATCGTGGACTTCGGCGCCTCGGCCCAGAAGGACGGTGCGCTCGGACTGATGCAGACCCTCTGGGCGGGCTATCACATCAGCGAGAAGACCCTCGGCGAGCAGTTCCAGCAGTTCCACGCCTACATCCTGGCGGCCGAGTTCGCATGGGGTCCCGGCGGGCGCGGGCTCGAGGATCTGCCGTACACTCCAGCCGATCAGTTCACCAGGCTCTGGAATCAAGACCCGGCGGACCACGCCGCTCGCGATGGATTCAGCATTGACCTGTCGCCCTACGTGACTGCGGCGCTGGGCGGCGAGACCGACGACGCCTGGCTCGGATACGGCCCGGAGCACGATCTGCGCGCCGTCAATACCGGTCGTCAGCGCCTGCTCGGCATCGAGTTCGACATTCCCCAGGGCGCGGTCATGCTCTCCGGCGACATGAATCCCGCCGGCGCGTGGCCTGATTCGATTCGAGTGCCCATCGGCCGGAAGGCGGACTCGCTCTCCTTCCTGCTTGCCGGTGCCTTCGCCGCGGAGAAGGGCCAGCATATCGGCCGGATCATGGTGCGCTACTCAAATGTCGAAGCGATGGTCGTGGATCTCGTCTACGGCGAGAACATCGTTGCGTGGAACGACTCGTCGGCGACTCCGTCGGCGCGGACAGCGTGGATGGGCCGTACCTCGGGAGGGGACAGGATCGTGCTCCGCGTCGTGGATTGGCGCAACCCTATGCCGGACAAGCCCATCGATTCCGTTCACCTGTCCGCCGCAGGCACGGAGTGCGCCCCGGTCCTGTTCGCCCTGACGGGACTGATCCGGTAGAGTCGAAGCGTGTCCGAACCCCTGAGATGAGGGGCCGGGTGGGAGATGTGTCGCGAAATCTCTCGTCCGGCCCCTTTTCCATGCGCCCCGAAACTTTTCCACGTTTTTTGATCGCATCCCAAAAAAACGCTTGACATGCCGTGTCTCGGGTACTAAAATGGGGCTTGGTGGTAAGACGCTGGTGACCGGGTGGGGGAGAATTCCAGGGGCCTGACATGTTTCGCGGACACTACATCCACACGCTCGACGACAAGTTTCGCGTCATAGTCCCTCAGAAGTTCCGGCTCGAGCTGGGCATGAACTTCGTCATCACGAGGGGCGTAGACCCCTGCCTCTGGATCTTCAGGGAGGACGAGTTCAAGGAAATCGAGGCACGCCTCACCCGCATGGAGATCGCCAGCAAGGAAAACCTCAGGCTCCAGAGATACTTCTCGGGCTTCGCCTTCGAAGTCACCACCGATGCGCAAGGCAGGGTTGCCATACCACCGGCGCTCAGGGAACTCGTTGGCATTGACAAGGAAGTGGTCATCGTCGGCACCATCAACAGGGTGGAGATCTGGAGCAAGCAGAACTGGGAGGAATACTCCGCCACCATGACCGACGAGGTCATCACTGAGTCCACGAGAGAGGTCGGCATCGCTTAGAACGGCGGGTTGATATGCAGCGGTTCCACGTTCCGGTCATGGTCGCGGAAGTACTGCACTACCTGGACCCGCAGACCGGGCAGACCGTCGTAGACGGAACGGTCGGCGGCGCGGGACACGCATTCGAGATCGCAAGCCGCATCATGCCGGGCGGCCGCCTGATCGGGATAGACCGCGATGGTGAAGCGCTGGCTGCGGCATCCGAGCGGCTGGCAGGGTTTTCCGACAGCGTCACACTCGTACGGGGCGATTTTGCGGACGCGGCAGCAATCGCTCAGAACCTTGATATCAAAGAAATCAACGGCCTGGTTCTCGACGTCGGCGCGTCGTCGCATCAGCTCGATTCGGCCGAGAGGGGATTCAGTTTTCAGCACGACGCCCCTCTCGACATGCGGATGGACCGCGCGCAGCGCTTGACCGCCCGCGAGGTCGTGAACTCGTATTCCGAGAAGCATCTCGCCGAGATCATCAGAGACTACGGCGAGGAGCGCTGGGCGAAGCGGATCGCGCGGTTCATAGTTGACAGGCGCGCGCGGCAGGCGATCGAGACCACCGGCGAGCTGGTGGGCGTCATCCTGGCCGCGATGCCTTCAGCGGCGAGGCCGAAGGATATCCATCCCGCTACGCGCACGTTCATGGCCCTCAGGGTCGCCGTGAACCGCGAGCTGGATTCGCTTCGATCCGGTCTCGAGGCCGCGGTGGCGCTGATGTCGCCGGGCGGGCGGCTGGTAGTGCTGTCCTGGCACTCCCTGGAAGACAGGATTGTCAAGGACACTTTCTTGAGATTTGCGGGCAGATGCGTCTGCCCACCGGGACTCCCGGTATGTGCGTGCGGGACCACAAGGGTCCTCGAAGTACTTACAAAGCGGCCGGTCACGGCGTCGCCGGACGAAGTTGCCGCAAATCCGCGAGCGAGAAGCGCAAAGCTCAGAGCCGCGCGGAAGGTGCAGGACCTGCCCGGGACGGAGTCCGGCAGGTCGGTCTAGAATTCATCGAAGCCGCAAAGGCTTCAGGGCAAGAGGGTGGTAGGGGAAATGTCGGCACAGAAGAAGCGAGAGACAAGGAAGACTTCGTCGTCCAGGGCGTCCGGGAAGGGGAAGCCCGGCCTGCTTGGCAGGTTCTTCTGCAACAAGATGGTCCGCGTCCTCCTGGTGGCGTCGGTCATCTGTTTCGGCGCCACGATGTATGTCGGGGCATACGCCAGGTTCACCCGGGACGGCTACCGCAAGGCCGAACTCCTCGCTCAGCTCAGGGATCTGAACGTGGAGAACGAGCGGCTCGAGGTAGGTCTGACCGGCCTCCGCCAGCCGGAGAGAGTCGCGGCCTTCGCGGTCCAGAACGGCATGAGCGTCGGAGACCGGATGGTGTACCTGGAACAGGACGTACAGCCGAGCCTGGCGCAGAACGCTCAGGAATAGCGGACTTCTACGAAGTTGCGCGGGGAGCGGGTGCGCTCCCCGGCAATATGTGATCCGATCAACGAACATCAGGACGGGACCAATGAGAGTTCGTCGCGCACCCGACGGCAAGCTTATCCGCAGGCGCACAAATGGGGTCTTGTGCTTACTGGCGCTCATGTACGTGGTACTGGGCGCCAGGTTTTTCCAGCTGCAGGTCATCCAGGCAGACCACTACCGGTGGATGGCCGAGCGTTACCGCCTCCGCAAGATCATTCTTCCGGCGCGCCGGGGAGCGATCCTCGACTGTAACGGCAACCCACTGGCGATCACCATCCGGTTCTACGACATCGAGGTCTGGCCCCCACAGATCAAGGACAGGAATGCCGCCGCCGACAAGCTGGCGAAGATTCTCGGGTGGCCCAGGTCCAGGGTGCTCGAGCGGATCAGCGTCAACAAGAATTTCGTCTTTCTCGAGCGAAAGGTCGGAAGCGAGGTGGGCAGGAAGATAGACGATGCCGAGATATACGGTGTCCACGCCAAGCCCATCATGTCCCGCATGTATCCGGGAGGCCAACTGGCCTCGCACATCATCGGCTTTACGAATATTGACGGCGAGGGCCAGGAAGGGCTCGAGCTGGTATTCGATAAGTTGCTCACGGGCGAGGACGGATACGTCGTCGCGGAAGTGGACGCCCGAGGCCTGGTCATCCCCGGCACCCGCAGAGAGCGCGTGGAGCCGCGTGACGGCATGAGCCTCGTGCTCACGGTAGACTCCACGCTCCAGCACTCGCTCGAAACCGAACTCAGCAAGTCCTACAATCGTTACTCGGCCGCGGGCGCGTCGGCGGTGCTGATCGAGCCGCGCACGGGCGCCATCCTCGCGCTTGCCAACATGCCGACTTTCGATCCGAACAAGGTCGCGCAGTCGAAGGCAGGCGATCGCCGCAACCGCGCCGTCACCGATCTGTACGAACCGGGTTCGACTCTCAAGACGATCACCGCCTGCGCCGCGCTCGATTCACAGGCGATTGACTGCGACGACACCTTCGGCTGTTCCGGCAGCATGCGCGTCGGCAACCGCACGGTCCGCTGCTCTCTCCATCCGCCTTTCATGCACGGCCACGGCCGCTGTACTGTCTCCAAAATGCTGATGCACTCCTGCAACATGGCGGCCGCCGGCATCGCCTTCCGCGTCGGTAAGGAGAAGCTCTGGGAGTACGAGAAGAAGTTCGGCTTCTTCGATAAGCCGGGCACCGGCATGCTCGGCGAGACGACGGGCTACCCCGGCGGATGGGCCAACTGGGAGGACGTGCGGCTCGCCAACATCGGTTTCGGCCAGGGGATCGTCGTCAGTCCCCTCCAACTCGCCAACGCCTACTCCACCGTCGCCAACGACGGGGTGATGATGCGTCCCTACGTCGTCAGCAAGATCATCGCCCCGGACGGCAAGGTGTTCCGGGAGTACAAGCCGGAGGTCGTGAGGCGCGTGATCTCGGCCGACGTGGCGCGCAAGGTCGGTGAGATGCTGCACGGCGTGTGCGGCGGAGGGACCGGAAAGCCCGCCGTGGTGGACGGCTACCAGACCGGAGGCAAGACCGGCAGCGCCCAGAAAGTCGTCAACGGCAGATACAGCCCGGACAAGTTCGTCGCGTCGTTCGTCGGTTTCCTGCCGACCAGCAACCCGCGCGCCGTCATCCTCGTCGAGGTGGACGAGCCGAAGGGCATCCACTGGGGCGCCGTCTGCGCGGCCCCGGTGTTCAAGGAGATCGGCAGAATGGCGATGTGGCACATGAAGGTCGCGCCGGACGCCGTCGAGCATGGCGCCTCGGTCGCCGGCAGGCAGGGCGGCGGCGCAACCTCGGTGCGTGCCGGAGAAGGGCAGAACGAGCCGCGCCGACCGAATCTCGGGGGGTGATCCGCGGGCGCTCCCTACCGCCTCCCGCGCGCATGATACTTTGTCGAAGGAGTTCCGCCGCGCGTCCCGTGTCGGCGGTGCGGAGTTTCAACGATGTTGCTCAGCCGACTTGTTCAGTCGCTGTCGCCGGTCCCCTCTCCCGCGGCGGCCGACCCCGAGATAAGCTCGATAGCCTACGACTCCCGACGCGTCCTCCCCGGCGCGTTGTTTGTTTGCATCAGGGGCGGCAGATTCGACGGCCACGAGTTCATCGGCCAGGCGGTGGAGTCGGGCGCCTCGGCGCTGATCGTGGACTCCCCGGCGCGAGTTCCCGCGGGCACGAGCATTCCCGTTCTCTCCGTCGCCGACGCGCGCGACGCGCTCTCGGCTCTCGCGGCGGAGTTCTACGGGCATCCGTCCCGGCGGTTGAAGCTGGTCGGCATCACCGGCACCAACGGCAAGACGACTACGACCTACCTCGTCGAGAGCATGCTCCGCCGTGCCGGGCGCAGGGCGGGAGTCATCGGCACCCTCGGAGCCAGTATTGACGGCTCGTCCGTGGATCTGGACAGGACCACGCCGGAATCGGTTGACCTGCAGGCGATCCTCTCGAAGATGGTCGAGCGGGGCATCGAGGCCGCCGCGATGGAAGTCTCCTCCCACGCCGTCTACATGCGCCGTACCGTCGGCTGCGAGTTCGACGTCGGCGTCTTCACGAACCTCACCCAGGATCATCTCGATTTCCACAAGTCGCTCGACGAGTACTTCGAGACCAAACTCCGGTTCTTCCGCGATTACCCGAAGGCCTCCGACAAGCCGTTCGTCGCCGTCGTGAACGCCGATGATCCCTACGGCCCGAGGGTGATCGAGGCGGCGCGCGGCACGTCGCTGACGTACGGGGTCCGAGGCGGCGCCGACGTTCGGGCCTCCGGGATTCATGCGACTCCCCGCGGGGTCGAGTTCCGCGCGTCGTGTTCCCTGGGGGAGTGCGATGTCCGGATGCGTCTCGGAGGTCTCTTCAACGTCTACAACTCCCTTGCCGCCGTCGGGGTCGGCGTCGTTCTGGGGCTCGGCCTCGACGATATCAGGGAGGGCCTGGAGGCCGTTCCGGCGGTCGCCGGCCGGTTCGAGTCGGTGGACTGCGGGCAGGACTTCGCCGTGATCGTTGACTACGCGCACACGCCTGACGGCCTGGAGAACGTGCTACGCGCCGCAAGGGAGATCGCAGACGGCAGGCTGATCGTCGTTTTCGGCTGCGGAGGTGACAGGGACCGAGCGAAGCGGCCGATCATGGGGCGGATCGCTTCGGAACTCGCCGATATGTGCGTCGTCACCTCCGACAACCCGCGGTCCGAGGAACCGATGGCGATCATAGATGAAGTTCTTGCGGGGATGGAGCGGGCTTCGGCGCCTGCGGAGGTCGTGCCTGATCGGCGCGAGGCGATCGGTCGGGCGCTGGCCGCGGCCTCCGCGGGAGACGTCGTCATCATTGCGGGCAAGGGCCACGAAACGTATCAGATATTCAGGGACGAGACGATCCACTTCGACGATCGGGAAGTGGTCCGGGAACTGCTCGAGAAGAAAGCTTGACGGGGACTTGGAGAAACTGACTCTGGCGGAAGTCGTGAAGGCCGTGCAAGGCCGCCTGGTCCGAGGAAATGCCGACGCGGAGATCACCGGCGTCAGCACGGACACGCGAACCCTCGCTCCCGGGGACGTCTTCTTCGCGCTCGTTGGCGAGAACGCCGACGGGCACCTGTACGTCTCCCGCGCGCTCGAGGCCGGGGCAGGCGCGCTGGTCGTCTCCGACGAATCCGCGATCCCCGCGGATGTCCGGGCGCCGGTCATCCTGGTCGAGGACCCACTCTGGGCGCTCGGCGACCTTGCCGCCTTCTACCGATCCAGGTTCGACGTGCGGGTCGTCGGTGTCACCGGCAGTGTCGGCAAGACCACTACCAAGGAGATGCTCGGCGCGATCCTCCAGCGCAAGTGGTCGGTGCTCAAGAACGAGATGAACTTCAACAACGAGATCGGCGTGCCGCAGACGCTGTTCCAGCTCGACCGCGGCCACGAGGTCGTCGTGCTCGAAATGGCGATGCGCGGCATCGGCGAGATCCGCCGCCTGGCCCAGATCGCCCGCCCGGAGGTCGGCCTGATCACGAACGTCGGCCTCTCCCACATCGAGAGGCTCGGCTCTCAGGGAGCGATCGCCGACGCCAAGGCGGAACTGCTTCAGGAGCTCCCGCCGGACGGGCTTGCGGTGCTGAACGCCGAGGACGGATACTTCAACCTGATGACCGAGCGCTTCGGCGGGCGGGTCCTCAGTTTCGGTTCGTGCGACGATGCCGACGTGTGCGCTTCCCGGATACTTCAGGCGTCCGACGGCCGATGCGAGTGCGTCATCCGCGCGGAGGCGGGGGAGATAGGGGTCTCCCTGCCCGTCGTCGGCTATTACAACGTCTACAACGCGATCGCCGCCGCGGCGGTGGCTGTCGGGATGGGCGTGGAGCTTGAGACCATCAAGGACGGGCTGGAGAGCTACACCCAGCCTTCGATGCGCATGGAGTTGACCAGGTCGCGGCGCGGATTCACCGTGCTGAACGATTCGTACAACGCCAGCCCCTCCTCGATGATCGCGGCACTCAAGACGCTTCAGGCTCTGGTCGGCTACAAGCGCACGATAGCGGTGCTGGGCGACATGCTGGAGCTCGGCGACTACGCCCCCAAAGCCCACTGGGACGTCGGCGCCGCCGCGGTCCGAAGCGGCGTGGTGAGTCTGGTGGCTGTCGGCCCGCTCGCGGCGGAGATAGCCGCCGGGGCGAAGGATGCCGGGCTTCCCGACGCCGAGGCGGCATGGTACCCGGACAGCTCGGCGGCGGCGTCTCAGATAGGTTCGCTGGTCAGGAAGGGCGACGCCGTCCTCGTGAAGGGATCCCGGGCGATGAAGATGGAACAGATTGTGAGGGCGCTGCTCGATGAATAAAGCCGCAATCGCATTCCTGGTCGGTTCGGCCGCGTCGCTGATCCTCGGGCCCGCGATCATACGCCTGCTGGCCGGGCTGAAGGTCCGCCAGACCATAAGCGAAGACGTGCCGGAACGCCACCGCGCCAAGCAGGGGACGCCCACGATGGGCGGGTTCATCATTCTCGTCGGCGCGGCGGCCGGACTCGCGTCGGTCCGGGCCGGCAACGGCGAGCTGACCGCGGTGATCCTGCTTACGCTCGGGATGCTGCTCCTCGGGTTCCTCGACGACTTCCTTATCGCCGTTCGGGGCAAGTCCCTCGGCCTCAAGGCCAGGCAGAAGCTGCTCGGCCAGTTTGTCATCGCCGGCCTGTTCATGTGGTGGGTCTACGCTAACCGCACAAGCGGCACCACCGTACTACATCTTGGGAGGGAGTCATTCTGGGACCTGGGGTGGTCGTACTATCCTCTCGCGGTCCTGGCCGTGGTGTGGGTGTCGAACGCCTTCAACCTCGCGGACGGTCTGGACGGCCTGGTGGGCGGCATGTCGCTGATTCTCTGTCTCGCCCTCGGCGCGATACTCGGATGTCTTCCCGGCACGGTTGACCTCGCGGCATTCTCGTGGGCGATAGCCGGAGGGTGCCTGGGCTTCCTCTGGTACAACACGAACCCGGCGAAGGTGTTCATGGGCGACACCGGCTCGCTCGCCCTCGGAGCGGCGACTTCGGGCGTCGCCGTCGTGGCGAAGATGGAACTGATCTACCTGGTGCTCGCGCTGGTGTTCGTCGTCGAGGGCGTCTCGGTGATGCTCCAGGTCGCTTCGTTCAAGCTCACCGGCAAGCGCATCTTCCTCATGACGCCGATTCATCATCACTTCGAGAAGGCCGGCTGGGCGGAGCAGAAGATCGTCGTCAGGTTCTGGATCGTCGCGGGACTGCTCGCGGTGATCGTGCTATACTATGTGGGGGTGCTCAACCTATGGCGCTAGAAAAACAGACGGATTTCTACGGAAAGAGGACGCACATCATCGGAATGGCCCGCTCGGGGCTTGCCGCGGCCGAGGTGCTCGCCGCCCTCGGCGCTCACGTTACCATGCACGATATGAAGGACGCCGGAGCGCTCGGGGACGCGATGAAGACGGCGCACGAACTCGGCATCAGGGCGCAAGTCGGGGCGGAAGCATACGAGGGCATCTCCACGGCCGAAGTCGTCATCACCAGTCCCGGCGTGCCGGAAACCTGCCCCGGCCTGATCACCGCCAAGCATCACGGGGTCCCCGTGCTCTCTGAGATCGAGCTGGCATACCGCATCTCGCCCGCGCCGATCATCGCCATCACCGGCACCAACGGCAAGACCACGACCACCGCGCTCATCGGCGAGATAATGAAGGCCGACGGCAGGCACACCTACGTGGCGGGAAACATCGTCGCCGGCGAGACCCGGCTCCCGCTGGTGCGCGCCGCCTTCAGGGCGTCCGCCTCCGACGTCATCGTCGCCGAGATCAGCTCGTTCCAGCTCGAGTGGGTGACCTCCTTCCGCCCGAGGGTCGCCGTTCTTCTGAACGTGACCGAGGATCACCTCGACCGCCATCCCGACATAAGGACTTACGCCGCGACCAAGGCTCGCCTGTTCAAGTTCCAGCAGAAGGCCGACTACGCGGTTCTCAATGCCGACGACCCGGTCGTCATGCAGTTCGCGCCGGGAATCAAGAGCCGCGTGATGCTCTTCAGCGGCTCCCGCGAAGTCGGCATGG
This sequence comes from Armatimonadota bacterium, assembly GCA_017993055.1. Lineage (NCBI taxonomy): Bacteria > Bacillati > Armatimonadota > Armatimonadota bacterium. The sequence continues at coordinate 53,110 of JAGONM010000015.1, read as the reverse complement.
GTACATTCGCCCGGGGGACCGAGGTCTGGATCCGCACCGCCGAGGGTGAGTCTTTCGTGTGCGATACCGCCAACATGAAACTTCGAGGAAAGCACAACCTGGAGAACGTCCTCGCGGCGTCGGCGGCGGCCGTCGCTTTCGGCGCGAGCCGCCACGCCGTCCAGGAAGCGGTGGACTCCATCCTGCCGCCGGAGCACAGGCTGGAGCCGGTTGCCGTGCTTCGGGGCGTCGAGTTTCTCAACAACTCGATGTGCACCAACGTCCGGGCCGCCGTCAGGTCGCTGGAGGCGATCGGCAGGCCGGCCGTCGTGATAGCGGGCGGCAAGGACAAGGGCGCGGACTACGGGCCGCTGGGCGAAGCATTCGTCACCTACGCCCGGCACGTGGTGCTGATCGGCAAGGACGCCGCCCTGATCGAGAAGGCCGCGCGCGACGCGGGATTCGAGCGCCTCAGCCGCGCCGAGTCCATGCAGGAGGCGGTCCAGCAGGCGTGGGAACACGCGGAGCCGGGCGACTCGATAGTACTGTCCCCGGGATGCGCGAGTTTCGATATGTTCAATGACTTCGAGCACCGCGGGCAGGTTTTCAAAGAGGTCGTGGCCTCTCTGCTCGAGCGAGTGGGAGTGTAGAACGTGGAACGGAAGAATCGCGCGCCCGACATCTGGCTCTTCGTCATCACCGTGGCGCTTCTGTCTATCGGGGTAGTCATGGTCATGGACGCCAGCTACGCCCGGGCGGGCCAGGCGCAGTTCACCGGCGGCGACAGCTACTACTATGTGAAGCGGCAGGCCCTTTTCGCGGCTGTCGGCCTGCTGGCGATGTTCGTCATGCAGAGGGTTCGCTTCTGGCGGCTGAAACCCTTCGCGTCGGGACTGCTCATCATCTCGTTCGTCGGGCTGGTCGCCGTGCTGATACCGAGCATCGGCCACATGGCAAACGGAGCGCGCCGATGGATCGTCGTCGGGCCGGTCAGCTTCCAGCCGGCGGAGTTTGCCAAGCTTGCCCTCGCGCTCTATCTGGCGACGCTCCTCACCAGCCGGAAGTACGACATACGGGATCTCTGGTCGGGGATCGCGCCCGCTCTCCTGCCGCTCTGTGTCATCGCGGTCCTGATAATGCTGGAGCCTGACATGGGTACGGCCATAGTGACTTGCGCGACGGCCCTGGTGCTGATCTACGTGGCGGGAGCCAGGCCCAGACACCTGGCGGCGATACTGACCGCCGGCTTCGTTGCGGGCGTCGCCCTCATCATAAAGGAGCCCTATCGCTGGGAGAGGGTAGAGGCCTGGTTCAACCCGTTCGCGTTCTATCACGGGAGCGGCTATCAGGTCTGCCGGTCGCTGATCGCCATCGGTTCGGGCGGTCCGATCGGCCTCGGCTTCTGCGACGGACGCGAGAAGGTATTCTACCTCCCGGCAGAGCACACCGATTTCATCTTCGCCGTGCTCGGAGAGGAAGCCGGACTGCTCGGGACGCTTATCGTGGCCGGCCTCTTCATGCTGTTCGCCGTGCGGGGATTCCGGATTGCGCGCCGGACGAAGGACAAGTTCGGGAAGTTCCTGGCGGTAGGTATCACCGGGCTCATCGCGGGTCAGGCGCTGTTAAATATGTATGTCGTGACGTCTCTTGCGCCCGCCACCGGGGTGCCTCTGCCTTTCATCAGCTACGGCGGGTCGTCGCTCGTGCTGAACCTCATGTGCGTCGGCATACTGCTTGGAATATCCCAGTTCCCGAATGGTGTAGACGATGAAGATAGTTCTTACCGGCGGAGGAACCGGCGGCCACGCCTATCCCGCGGTTAGCATCGGACGCGCGATCCGCGCCGAATCCCCCGCGTGCGAGCTGTTGTACATCGGGAGCCGGGGGGGCATGGAGCAGGACATGGCGGAGAAGGCCGGCATCCGTTTCGTCGGCCTCACGAGCCGCAAGATGGGCCGCGCCCTCTCGTTCGGGACGTTCCTGACGGCCGCCTCTCTCGCCAGAGGTTTCCTCGAGGCGTCGGCTGCCCTGCGCAGGTTCAAGCCCGACCTTGTGATCGGCACCGGGGGATATGTCGCCGCCGCCGTCGTGATGGCGCAGGCGATGAGGCGCGGCAAGACCCTGATCCACGAGCAGAACGTCGTGCCGGGCCGCACCAACTCGATGCTCGCGCGGTTCGTCTCCAGGATATGCGTGTCCTTCGATCAGGCCGCCGCGCATTTCCCCGAGGGGAAGTCGGTCGTCACCGGGCTGCCCGTCCGCCCCGAGATTCTCGACAGGCCGGACAGGGCGTCGGCGCGCGAGCGGCTCAGGCTGAACCCGGACCGCTTCACTCTGCTGGTTTTCGGCGGCAGCCAGGGCGCCAGGAGCCTGAACCGGGCGGTCGCGGACGCTCTGCCCCGGCTCAGGAAACTGCCGATACAGGTGTTTCATCAGGCCGGCACGAAGAACTTTCACGAGGCGCTGAACGTCAAGAAGGCCGCCGAATGGAGCGGCTACCACCTCCACTCCTATGTGGACGACATGGCGGCCGCCTATGCCGCCGCGGACATGGTGGTGTGCCGGTCGGGGGCGTCAACCGTATGCGAGGTGACGATCGTCGGTCTGCCGGCGGTCTTCGTTCCGTACCCGTTCGCCATCACCGACGAACAGCGCCGCAACGCGCACTACGTCGCCGATCGGGGCGGCGCCCTAGTCATCGAGGATTCGGACCTCACGGGCGACGCGCTCGCCGACTGCGTCGAACGGTTCCTGAACTCGCCGGATGAGCTTGCGGAGATGGCCGAAGCCTCGAGGAAACTCGGAAGGCCCGACGCGGCGCGCGAGGTCGTCCGGGTCGCCGTGGAACTGATAACCGCGAAATGAAGGGACCCGCCTGTCAGGGGCGGGGCTGCGGCATCCAATGCTGAATGATGCACTGACCAGCAAACGCATACACATGATCGGGATCGGCGGCGTGTCCATGAGCGGGTTGGCCGCCGTCCTCGCCGAGAGGGGCGGCCGCGTTTCCGGCTCGGACATCAGGAAGTCGCCCGTCACCGACCGCCTGGAGGACCGCGGCGTGCGTGTGTTCGAGGGACACGATGCGGCGAACGTCGGCGGCGCGGAGGTCGTCGTGGCGACGGCCGCGATTCCCCCGGACAACCCCGAGCTGGTCGCCGCGCGGGAGAAGGGGCTGCCCGTCATCGGCCGGGCCGAACTCCTCGGAATGCTGATGGAGGGCACTCGCGGCATAGCGGTCGCCGGGACGCACGGCAAGACTACCACCACCTCCATGGTGGCCGACGTTCTGATCGCGGGGGGCATGGACCCCACGGTTCTGGTGGGCGGCGATTTCGACCGTCTCGGCGGGAATGCCAGGGTGGGGGAGAGCGACGTCTTTCTGACCGAGGCCTGCGAGGCCTTCAGCTCGTTCCTTCAGCTTCGCCCCACGATCGCCGTAGTGACAAACATCGAGGCCGATCACCTCGAGTTCTACGGATCGCTGGACGGCGTCATGGCGGCGTTCAGGCAGTTCCTCTCCCAGGTGGAGCCGGCGGGATGCGCCGTGCTGTGCGTTGACGATCCGTGCGTCCGCGAGCTTCTGCCGTCCGTGGGCGGCCGCGCGGTCACCTACGGGCTGAGCCCCGAGGCGTTTCTCCGCGCCGACGACGCCGACTGGAACTCGCCCCGGCCTTCGTGCGCGGTGGTGTGCGCCGGCATGAACGTCGGCCGCCTTGCGCTCAACACTCCCGGCAGGCACAACATCCAGAACGCGCTCGCGGCGCTCGCCGTCGGGCGTGAGCTTGGGCTTCCTTTCGACACGATGCTGGCCGCCCTCGCGGAGTTCAGAGGCGCCGAGCGGCGGTTCGAGGTTCTCGGGGAAGCCGCCGGGATCACCGTCGTGGACGACTACGCGCACCACCCGACCGAGGTCCGCGCCACGATGGAGGCCGCCCGGACGTTCGGCCGCAGGGTCGTCGCGGTCTTTCAGCCGCACCAGTACACCCGCACCCAGGCCTTCGTCGGGGAGTTCGCCGAGAGCCTGAGCCTCGCCGACTCCGTCGTGCTCACCGAGATCTATCTCGCCCGGGAGAAGCCGATCCCCGGGGTCAGTTCTTCCCTCATCGCGGACTCGATCAGGCGGCGGCATCCCGGCAGGGAAGTCTCTTTCGTTCCCGACAAGGCCGACGTCGCCGAGTCGCTGCTTCCGAATCTGCGCGAAGGCGACCTCGTCATAGTCATGGGCGCGGGCGACATCAGGCCGGTCGGCGAGGAACTCGTGGTTCGCCTGGCCGAGCGCGAGGCGGCGCCGTGAGCCCGCCGCGGTATCAGGGCAAAGACGTTCCGCGCATCAAGGGCAGGGTGCTGTTCGATGAGCCGCTCAAGCCCTACACGTCGTTCCGCGTCGGCGGACCCGCCGACCTGCTCGCCCTGCCTGAAGACGAGGACGGCCTCTGCGCGCTCGTCGAGTGGGCGCGCGCCGGCGGCATCCCGCTGACGCTGATCGGCGGAGGGTACAACCTTCTGGTCTCGGACAAGGGCGTTCGAGGCCTGGTGGTCAAGCTCGGACGCGGGTTCGACCGAATCTCCGTCGAGGGCGCAGTGGTGACCGCCGGCGCGGCGGCGAGGCTCCCCGCGCTGGTCGAGGCCGCGACCGCCCGGGGACTGGCGGGCCTGGAGGGGCTCACCGGCGTTCCGGGAACCGTCGGCGGCGCGGTCTTCATGAATGCGGGCACGCGCTACGGCTACGTCTCCAACTCGCTCCGGTTCGTGCGGGCCGTTGATCAGGCCGGAAACCGGGTGAGGGTCGAGGCGGACGACCTCGGGCTAGGGTACCGGGAGAGCAGGCTGAACGAGATGGGCCTGATCGTCACCGAGGCCGTCTTCGGTCTCTGCGAAGGCTCCGCGGAAGACATCCGGTGCCGGTGCGAGGAACTGCTCGCGTGCCGAAAGCTCCAGCCGGGCGCGGTCGGCACCGCCGGCTCCACCTTCAGGAATCCGCCGGGAGGATACGCCGGAGAGATGATAGAAGAGGCTGGAGGGAAGGGCCTGCGGGTCGGCGGGGCCGAGGTCTCCGCGATTCACGCGAACTTCTTCTTCAACGTGGGTGATGCGAGCGCGGCCGACATCCGCGCGCTGATGATCAAAGTGCAGGACATCGTCCGGGAGCGGTTCGAAGTGGAGCTGCAGCCGGAGGTTCGGATAATCGGAGAGTGGTGATGGACAAGCTCAACGTCGCCGTGATCATGGGCGGCAAGTCCGAGGAACGGGACATATCGCTGGTGACCGGCAAGGCGATTCTCGCCGGGCTCGATCCGGCTAGGTACGACGCGTATCCCGTGGACAGCGCCCGCATCGGCGCCGAGTCCCTCGGGCCGGCGACTCTCGCCCTGCCCGCGCAAGGCTCCGGTGATGAGAGGATCGTCGAGCTGGTTGCGCTCGACAGCATCGTCACCCGCAACGGCCGACGAGCGCCGGACGTGGTCTTCATCGCGCTCCACGGCAGGTTCGGCGAGGACGGCACGGTGCAGGGCCTGCTCGAACTGCTCGGTCTGCCCTATGTCGGCTCCGGGGTCCTGGCGAGCGCGCTGGCCATGAACAAGATCATGGCGCGGAAGGTATTCGAGGTGGAAGGCATCCCCGTGCCCAGGGCGGTCGCCGCCAGGCGAAACGACGACCTGGATGCGGTCGCCGACAGATGCGAAGGCGAGATCGGCTACCCCCTGATAGTGAAGCCGAACGAGCAGGGCTCGACGATCGGCATGGAGATCGCCCGCGACCGCGGCGAGCTCATTCACGCGGTCCGGCTCGCCGCCGAATACGACCGCGACATCCTGATCGAGCAGTTGGTCCGGGGCGTCGAGATCACCGCCGGCGTTCTCGGCAACGATGAACCCGAGGTCCTCCCGCTCGTCGAGATAGTGCCCGCGAGCGGTTTCTACGACTATGACGCCAAGTACACCCCGGGCGCCACGGAGAAGATCGTGCCGGCGCGAATCCCGGCGGGCAAGTACGAGCTGGCGCAGGACTACGCTCGCCGCGCCCACCTGATGCTCGGCTGCCGGGGCATGTCCCGGGCCGATATGATCGTGACCGACGCGGCCGTCTGCATGCTCGAAGTGAACACGATACCCGGAATGACGCCCACGAGCCTGCTCCCGAAGGCCGCGCAGGCCGCCGGCATCGAGTTCCCCGATCTTCTCGACAGGCTTGTCGGGTATGCGCTGGAGAAGCCATGACCTCTCGCAGACGGACAACCATGTCGGAGCGGTCCCCGGCCCGTCCGAGGCGGCGCAGGCGGCGGCTCGTCACCCTTCGCAGGCTCATCTTCTCCGTCCTGCTCGTCTTCCTGGCGGCAGAGGCGGCGCTCGCGCTCCTCAAATTGCCGGTCTTCGAGATAAGCGACGTCCGCGTCTACGGTAACCGCGTCCTGCCCGCGGCGTTCGTCGCCGACTGCACGAAGGTGCCCGAGAAGAGCAACATACTGCTCTTCAAGACGGACACGATAGTTCGCCGCCTCCGGGCCAGCCCGATCGTCGAGAAAGCCACGGTCAGCCGCCGGGTGCCGGATATCCTGATCGTCCGCATCACGGAGCGGCGGGCGTACCTGGTTCTGCAGACTTCCGAAGGGGCTTACGAGGTGGACGCCCGGGGCATCCCGTTCCGCAAGGTCGCGCGGCCGGACCCGAAACTGCCCGTGGTCTCCTGCGAGGCGCCTTGCCCGATAGTTCCGGGCAAACCGGTCGTGATACCGGCGTTCAAGACAGCCGTCAATTGCCTGCAATTGGCGCGCAGGCAGGGCGATATGCGCGTCCGCAAAATAACCGTTGACCGCAACAATGATTTGTGCTTAAATGTGGGGGATGGGCTTCTGATCAAGTTGGGGCAGCCGCGCCAGATCGAGGACAAGCTCGAGAAAGCCGGGCAGACGATCAAACTCGTCCCCAATCTCGAGTACGTGGACGTGACCTGCCCGGAAGCGCCCGCGCTCAAGCTCAGGAGTTCGGGCTCCGCGCCGTCCTGAAGGCGGTCCGTTGACAACGACTCGACTCGAGCCGTCGGCGCGGCCCGATTCGGGTTCTCTTGATTCCGCGCCGCCGCAACTCACCGGGCCTCAGCCGACGGGCTGCGGGGCGGACGCGGTTCTCCACCGGGGATTGGTCCAGTAATGATAGCGCCTTTCGGCCTCAAGAAAAGCTCATGGTTATGGCATGTCACGATGCTCAGCCTCGTGCTCGGCATGCTGCTCGCGGCGGCGCTGAAGACCCAGCAGACCATCAGGACCGGGTCGGGCATCCCCAGCACCCGCCTGCCGATACTGGCGCAGTCGTGGGCGAACGAGCGGGAGCGCAACCAGACCCTTCAGCGCGAGATCGAAGACCTCCGCGGCAAGATCACCCAGTACGAGAACGCCCTCGGCGAAGGCGGGTCCCAGAGCGGCCTTCTGCGCGACGAACTGCGCACCGCTAAGTTCCAGGCCGGACTGCTGGAGGCGAGGGGCGAGGGCGTGCAGGTCATCCTGCAGGACAGCAAGAAGCGGCCCCCCGCCGATGCGGGCCCGGAGTTCGTGGACGACTACAACATACACGATTACGACATCCGGGACTTCGTGAACGAGCTGCTCGCTAGCGGCGCGGAAGCCGTCTCGGTCAACGACCAGCGCATAGTGGCGACCACCTCGATCCGATGCGTCGGGCCCACTATCCAGGTCAATGGGGCCCCGATGGCGCCCCCGTTCGCGATCACGGCGATAGGTCCGCCCGACGATCTGGAGAGCGGCCTCAAGATGCGCGGCGGAATCCTGGACCAGTGGCGGGTGGACGACCTGTCGGACATGGTCAGGATATACAGGAAAAAGGAACTGGTCGTGCCGGCCTATTCCGGCAGCACCAGGTTCAAATACGCCCAGCCTGTCGAGCCGGAGGTCGAGGTCAAAAAGTGATTCTGCTGCTGCCCCTGGCGGGCGCCCTGATAGGATTCTTTGCGATATACTTCATGAACGTGTCGGTGCCGCCGAACATCGCGAGCTATCTCTCTCTCGCGGCGCTGGCCGGTCTCGACGCCGTCTCAGGCGGCATCAGGGCCGGGATCGAGGAGAAGTTCGAGGCCGACATATTCCTGTCCGGCTTCGTCGTCAACGCCCTGCTGGCGGGGTTGCTCGCGTACCTCGGCGATCAGATCGGCGTAGACCTGTTCCTTGCGGCCGTCGTGGTGCTCGGCGGGCGGCTGTTCCTGAACCTGTCGCTCATCAGGCGGCAGTGGCTGACGAAGATCGCGCTTTCAAAGAGGGAATCCTAGACGGCGCCGGCTGATCGGCGGTGCGGGGTGGATTTTGTCGGATAGTCGCCTGATAACCGGACTCGATATCGGCACCACCAAGATCTGCGCGGTGATCGCGGAGGCTTCGCCCGGGTCTGCGCCCGAGGTGATCGGCGTCGGCATCAGTCCGTGCGACGGCCTGAAAAAAGGCGTGGTGATTGACCTCGAGTCCACGACGGATGCCGTCCGCAGCGCGGTTGACAAGGCTCAGAGAATGGCCGGCGAGGAAGTCCGTTCCGTCGTCGTCGGCGTCACCGGCGAGCACATCGCCTGCCTGAACAGCCGGAGCGTCATAGCCATCACGCACTCGACGCGCGAGATCACCGACGGCGACGTCGAGCGGCTGCTCGATACCGCGAAGATCATCGTCCTGCCGGCCGACCGGGAAATCGTCCACGCGATCCCCCGCTGGTACTCGGTGGACGGCCAGGACGGGGTGCACGCGCCCGTCGGCATGCACGGCAACCGGCTCGAGGTCGAGACGCACATCGTGACCGGGATGACCAGTTTCATCCAGAACGTCATGAAGTGCGTCCGCCAGGCGGGCTGCGAAGTGGACGGCACGGTGCTCGAGCCGATCGCCACCTCCGAGAGCGTGCTGTCCCCTGCGGAGACCGAACTCGGCGTGGTCCTGGTGGATATCGGGGGCGGCACGAGCGATGTTGCCATTTACGTCGGAGGTAGTATATACTATTCCGGAGTTGTGCCGGTGGGTGGCAGCCATGTCACCCGCGACATAGCGATAGGTCTGAGGACTTCGATCGAAGAGGCCGAGCGGCTGAAGGTGAACTTCGGCTCAGCTCATACTCTGTGCGAGGACCAAAACGAACCGTTTGAGTTCGTCAGTCTGAGCGGCGAGAGGCCCAGGCAGCTTCCCCGGAAGGTGCTGGCCGAGATCATCGAACCTCGCATGGTCGAGCTGCTGCAGATGGTCCGAGAGCATGTAGAGAAGGCAGGATGCGCCGACAGGGTGCCCGCCGGCATTGTGCTGACGGGAGGCGGGTCACTGCTCAGAGGACTGCCGGAGCTTGTGGAACAGGCTGTCGGCATGGCGGCCAGGGTCGGGTCGCCTACTGGTGTTACGGGACTGGTGGAGTCGGTGAGCAGCCCGGCGTGCGCGACGGCCGTGGGCCTGGTCGAGTTCTGGGCCAGGCACGAGCGCGGGAATGCTCGCGACAGTGAGGGCGAGGCCGTTCTTCCTCGCGTATGGAGACGGCTTCGGGATTTACTCGCCGGAATCGGTGGGGACTAGGTTTTCAATAAACAAAGGGGGGGCATAGAATGGCTGATCAGTACGCGAAGATCAAGGTAGTAGGCGTTGGTGGAGGCGGGACGAATGCCGTCAACCGCATGATCGAGTGCGGCGTCTCCGGTGTCAACTTCCTGGCTATGAACACGGATGCTCAGGTGCTTGACATGTCTGCGGCGGAGCTGCATCTCCAGTTGGGCGAGGGCATCTGCAAGGGCCTGGGCTGCGGAGGAGATCCCGAAATCGGGCGCATGGCGGCCGAGGAGAGCAAGCAGGAGATCAAGAAGACGCTGGAAGGCGCGGACATGGTCTTCGTGACCGCGGGCATGGGCGGGGGCACCGGCACCGGGGCGGCCCCGGTGATCGCTGAGATCGCGAGGGAGATGAGCGCGCTCACAGTCGGTGTCGTGACCAAGCCGTTTGCCTTCGAGGGACCGCGCCGGTCCCGCGTGGCGGAGGAGGGCGTCGAGAGCCTCCGCGACAAGGTAGACACCATCATCGTCATCCCGAACGACAAGATGCTCGGCATCACCGAGAAGAAGGCCACCCTCCTGGAAGCCTTCCGCATGGCCGACGACGTCCTCCGGCAGGGCGTCCAGGGCGTCTCGGACATCATCACCGTTCCCGGCATGATCAACGTTGACTTCGCCGACGTGAAGACCGTCATGTCGGATGCCGGCGCCGCTCTCATGGGCATCGGCTACGCGACGGGCGAGAACCGCGCCATCGAGGCCGCCCAGTCGGCCATATCGAGCCCGCTGCTCGAAACCAGCATTGACGGCGCGCGCGGCGTGCTCCTCAACATCACGGGCGGGTCGGACCTGACCCTCTCCGAGGTCTACGAGTCCGCCGACGTGATCTTCAAGGCGAGCGACGAGCGCGACGCGAACATCATCTTCGGCACGGTCATAAGCGACCGGATGGACGGGGCCGTTCAGGTCACCGTACTGGCCACCGGCTTCGACGCGACCAGGCCCGTGAAGAACGACCGCATGGGGTCCCGGGAGAGCGTGCCCGTATCGGCCAACGCCGACGAACTCGACATACCGGCGTTCCTTCGCCGCAGATAGTATCTCGATCTGCCGACGAACCATGTGAGCAAGCCGATCCCTCCGCCCTGGCGGTCGGGTCGGCTTGTTCGCGCCTTTTGCAGGTGCGCCGGCGCTCCCCGCATCAGACCATGTCCAGCCGACTCATCCGCGGGATTCGAGATCAGCTTTCGAGGGAGACCGGCGCGAGCCGCACCCCCCGCGCCGGCGGCCTCCGCTTCGCGCTGGCATTCCCGAACACCTACCGCGTCGGCATGTCGAGCCTCGGGTTTCACGCCGTCTACCGCATTCTGAACGACACGGAAGGCGCCTCCTGCGAGAGGGTGTTCCTCCCCGATCCCGAGACCCTCGAGGACCTGCGCCGCACGGGCGAGTCCCTGCTGTCCATGGAGACCCTGACTCCCGTCCGGGACTTCGACGTCGTCGCCTTCTCCGTCTCGTTTGAGATGGACTACCCGAACCTACTGCGAACGCTCTCCCTGTCACGCATGGATGAAGTCGCCGCGGATCGCGGTCCCGACCAGCCGCTGGTGATCGCGGGAGGCCCGGCGGTCACGTTCAACCCCGAGCCGCTCGCGCCGTTCGTTGACGCCTTCCTCATCGGCGAAGCGGAGGAAGCCCTCCCGGGGATCGTGCGTGCGCTGACCGACGCCCCGTTCCGCGACCGCCGGGCGCTCCTCCGCCTTCTCAGTTCGATCGAAGGGGTCTATGTGCCGAGCCTGTACCGGCCGCTCTACCGGGAGGACGGCGCTCTCTCCGGCATGGAGGCGCTCGACGGCGCGCCGGGGCGGGTCAGGCGCAGGTGGGTGCGCCGCCTCGACGAGTTCGCTTCGACGACGGCGATCCTGACCCCGGACACCGAGTTCTCCGGCATGATCCTCACCGAGCTTGCCAGGGGATGCGGGCGCCAATGCAGGTTCTGCGCGGCCGGATATGCGTTCCTGCCCCCTCGCGCCCGGTCGGCCGAGAGCGTGATCGCCGCCGTCAGATCCTCGGAGGACGCCCTGGGTCGGGCGCGCGTCGGATTGGTCAGCGCCTCGGTCTTCGACCACCCGTCCTCGCTCCCCGTGTGCGCGGCTCTTACCGACCGGGGCCGCGAGTTCTCGATATCGTCCATGCGCGCCGACGCGCTCACCCCGGAGATCGCCGAGACCCTCCGGCGCGGCGGCCAGGAGACCCTCACGATCGCCCCGGAAGCGGGGTCGGAGCGCCTGCGCCGGGTGCTGAACAAGGTCATGTCTGACGACGACGTTCTGCGCGCCGCCGACGTCGCCTGGGACGCCGGTTTCCGCAGGCTGAAGCTCTACTACATGGTCGGCCTGCCGACCGAGGCTCCGGAGGATATCCGTGGAATCGCCGACCTGACCGTCCGAGTTGCCGGCGGGCGCGCCTGGGAGAGGGTGACCGTCTCGGCAAGCTGTTTCGTCCCGAAGCCGTGGACGCCCTTCCAGTGGGCCGCGATGGACGGCGAGAAATCGCTCTCCGGTAAGCTGTCGGTCATCCGCTGCTCGCTCGGCGGGGTCAAGTCGGTCGAGGTAGTCGGGGAGAGCGCCCGGGACTCCGTCGCGCAGGGGGTACTCGCGCGGGGAGACCGCCGGCTGAGGGAGGCCCTGCTTGCCGCCGCGCGCGAGGGAGTCAACTGGCGGACGGCGTTCCGGCGGGGCGGGGTGGACCCTTCCTTCTACGCGACTCGTGCGAGGGATGTGAGCGAGGTTCTGCCCTGGGACCACATGGACCTCGGCGTGCGGAAGGACTACCTCCGGCGCGAGTACGAACTGGCAGTGCTCGGCGAGCCCACTCCCCCGTGCGACGTCGGCCGATGCGCGAGGTGCGGGGTCTGCGCTTCGTCCCCCTAGCGGGAGGGCCGTTCCCCGCGCAGGCCGCCCTTCGATACACTCTCCGCTTCGCTCCGAGCACTCAGGGCTGACGGTGTGTGTCGCATGTAGTACCGGCGTCATCCTGAACGACCGCCCGTCATCCTGAACGACGTGTGGTCATCCTGAACTCGATTCAGGATCCAGGACCCCCCGGGTGGATGCTGAGTCAAGCTCAGCATGACGGCAGGTTGGCGGCATCCGGCATGTGCTCCCCGCGCCTAGAGCGGTCCCGGCGACTTGCGCAGTCGGGCGGCCACGTACTCGTAGAAAGCCTTGTTCGGCACTTCCTCGTGCCCGATCCGGGTCGGCGGGTAACGCCTGCCCTGCACGAATAGGAAGTGGCTCTCCAGCGCGTTGATGTCGTGCCCGCGGTCCACGACGAGCATCCGGCGGAGCGAGCTGTCGGGGACCTCTATAGGGGCCTTCTCCGGGACGGCCGACAGGTACGCGAGGTGCCTCACGTCCGCGTCCGGGACGCAGATGTCGCCGCAGCCCGCCCGGATCTTCCGCGCGAGTCCGCCGTCCTGGTCGCTGAAAACGGGGACGTGCTTCTCCAGCGTGTCTATCGCGTCCGCCAGGAAGACGCCGACCGCCGTCCCGATCCCCCAGAGCATCCCCGCGGCGACGATCGCCGTGTCGTCGGATGCGCCGCGCCCGCGCCTGTGCCGGATGTACATGTACTCGACGCCCTCGCCGTCCGGCCCCTCGTCCGCCACGATCAGCCCCACGTCGCGGTAGTACTGGATCATGTCCTCGTGCGCGCCGTGGGCCAGTATGTCGCCGTTCAGCTCGAGCTGATGCATGACGCGCGTGTCCACCAGGCAGCACTTGCCGCCTCCGATGGTGATGCCGTAGCGCTCCTCGGCCGCGAATCGGACCTCCGTGTCGTCGCGGAGCCCACCGGCATACAGCCCGCGCAGGACCTCCATGCCCGAGACGTCCAGGCCCCTCAGCGAGGCCGTATTGAGCAGCGGGAGCCCTTCATCGTCCTCGAGCGGGGGGCGCTCCTCCCCGGCGAGCACCCTGTCCGCGTACTGCCCGATGCCGTCAATCAGGCGCTGCCGGTCCTCGCGGATCGCGACGGGGTCGAGCCGGAGCGCCCTCGAGATGTCGTCCATCGTCGTGTTCGAGTACCTGACGCCGTAGAACACCCCGTGTCCCTCGTGCGCGTGCCCCTGCACGGACTGCATGAGGATCAGGCGCTCGACGTCCCAGGTGGTGCGGAGCGTCTCCGCGGAGTCGAGCTGTCGGAAATCCCGGACGATGCGGTCGTAGGGGGCCACCCCGTGTTGAGACATGCGTCGCTCCTTCGATCAGCGGTCGGTGCCGGTGTTGATCTTCCCCGCGCCGAAGATCCCCGGATCCATGTATATGTCCCTCGGCACGGCCCCGTAACCGGGAGATATGTTCGCCAGCCTGACGGTCATCTTGCCCGTCTCGTATGTCGCGAACACGAGCTGGTCGCGAGACGGGGACCATGCGGACGCGCGGGTCTCCACCTTCAGGCCGGCCGATCGGTCGAAACTGGTCTGGTAGTAGGGGCCGTAGCCCTTCGCTTTGTCGGCCGGCGTGCAGAAGAGGTTCGCGGGGTTGCTGCCGTAGACGAAGGATATCCACTTGCCCGTGTGAGACCAGACAGGCGCGGCATAATCGCGCCCCCCGACCGCTATCGGCCTGCTGCTCCCGCCGGATGCCGAGCACGCGTAGATGCCCTCGCCCTTGCCCTTCACCAGGTAGAGGAGGTCGTTTCCCTTCGGCGACCATGACGGATCGAGTTCCTGCCCGGGCCCGTCCACCAGCCGTTTGGCCGGTCCGCCGCCCGCCGGCATCACCCATATTCCGGCGGTGCCGCCCCTCTCGCTGGAGAACGCTATCCGCCTGCCGTCCGGAGACCACGCGGGGCCGAAATCCCTTCCCCCGGAGTTCGTGAGCTGCTTGTCGGGCGTCCGCTCGGTGTCCGCCCTCCAGAGGTCAATCTCCGCTCCAGTCCCGGAAGCGAAGACGACGTAGCGCCCGTCCGGCGAGCAGTCGAACAGGCCCGCGCTCGGCAGTCGGCCGACGTACACGCTGCGCTCGGACACCCTGTCTATGATCCCGGTCGAGTTCGCGGACCACAGGTAGTATCGCCCGTCCGGGTGGCGCGCCAGCAGGCACATCGGCCCGTCCACGTTCGGCCACTTGACCGCCAGGACCTCGTGCTCGAACGGGATGTACTCGTGCTTCCGCCCCTCGGAGTCGAGGATGTATATCCCCTTGCCGTCCGAGAGGTTCCCCGCCACGATTATCCGCGATCCGTCCGCGCTCCACCCCGTCGGGGGCGTGGATTGCGCGGACCAGGCGCCTTGAGCCGCCAGCGCGAGCACGACCAGTATCAGTCTCTTCAATGAAACACCTCCGCTATCCGCCGCGCAGCCGCCTAAGTCAGCCGCCTGATCCCCGGCTGGAACAACAGCACCCCCGCCGCGCTCGCCGCGCACACGATCCCGCCCGCCGTCAACGCCGCCGGCGCGCCGACCGCCTGGGCCACCGCGCCCATCATGAGCTGTCCGATCGGCCCCATCCCCACGAACGCGAACATGTACGCGCTCACGACGCGCCCGCGCAGCTCGTCCGGCACGACGGTCTGTATCAGGGAGTTCGTGCTCGCCAGGTACATCAGGTTGCTGAACCCGAGGCCCACCAGGAAGACCTGCGACAGCGCGAAATGGCGCGAGTTCGCGAAGAGCACCAGCATCACCGGCAGCAGCAGGGTCGCCGTGGTGAGTATCAGCCCCTTGCGCTCGGACTTGCTCAGCATCGCCAGGGTGAGCGCGGCCGTCAGCCCGCCGACCCCCACCGACGACATCAGCAGGCCGAGGCCCCTGATGCCCACGCCCAGTATGTCCTCCGCGAAGACCGGCATCAGCATCGCGTAAGGCATCGCGAAGAGGCTCGGCACCGCCGCCAGGCACACAAGCGTCCGCACGGTCTTGTTGTGCCGGACGTAGCTCAGTCCCCCGCGGAAGTCCGCCCAGATCCCCTGCTCGTCGTCCGGCTTCCGAAAACTCTCGATCCGTATCAGCGCGACGGCCGCGATCATCGCCAGGTAGCTTGCCGAGTTGAAATAGAAGCACTTGCCCAGCCCGATCGCCGGCACCAGGATCCCCGCCAGCGCCGGGCCGACTATCCTCGCGCTGTTGAACGCCGTCGAGTTCAGCGCGATCGCGTTCATGATGTGGCGCTTGCCGACCAGCGTCGGGACCACCGACTGGCGCACCGGCATGTCGAACGCCGACGCGAACCCCGACATCGTCGCCAGCACCATCACGTGCCAGACGGCTATCACCCCGTAAGACGTCAGCAGGCCCATCATGAAGGCCGACGCCATCAGCACCGTCTGCGTGAGGAAGAGCAGCCGCCGCCGGTCAACCCTGTCGGCCAGCACCCCGGCGAGCAGGGTCAGGAGCGTCACCGGGAGCGCCCCGAGGAATCCCACCGTGCCGAGCATCAGCGACGAATGGGTCAGGTCGTATACCAGCCACCCCTGCGCGGTGTTCTGCACCCAACTGCCGATCGCGGACAGGACGATTCCCGTCCAGTATAGCCTGTAGTTTCGGTAGCGGAATGCATCGAACAACTGCCTTGTTCCCTGCTGATTGCGGTGCGGCGATCCGCCTAAAGAATGACACACGAGCAATGCTGTGTCAAGCGCGGTTCTCCCCGGACTGAGGCGGAGGCAGAGCAGAGCGCGGATCGCGATGACCGGTCCCACCCGGACGACCGAGCAGGAAAGGTCCTCTCAGGTGTTGAACACTCTGGCAAACGAGGCGTGTCTATTGCCGGGCCCGGGAATCTGGGATTACGGTTGGGTGCACGTCCCCCTTTGTCCATCGAGTGAGTACAAGGAGTTGGTGCAAGGCATGGATAAGCGCGACTACTGGCTTGACCTGTTCACGGGCGTGACATGGCAGCAGTTCCAGGATGCCGGGGCCGCTGTGAGCGGATTCCGTGCGTCCCGAAAGGTGCATGCCGAGAAAATCAAGCCGGGGGATTACCTTCTGTGCTACCTGACGGGGGTATCGAGATTTGTCGGAGTGCTGGAAGTACTGTCTCCGGTGTTCGAAGATACGACTCCGATATGGGCTGATGAAGATTTCCCGTGCAGGCTCAAGGTCAAGGTAGTAGCTGCGTTGACCCCGGATACAGCCGTGCCGGTACATCATTTGAGTGATCGTCTCAGCTTCTTTCAAAACATGAAGGCACCTAGCTCGTGGACTGGTCGCTTCAGAGGCTCTCCCTGCAAGTGGAACCGCCAAGATGGTGAGGCTGTATTGAGAGCGGTTGAGGATGCCGTCCGTAACCCGGTCTTGCGTCCCGTGGATCCCGCCAAGCTCACCAGACGGCCAAAGACTCTCAAAGCAGCGATTGGCCCGGTGACGGTGCCGGATGGTGAGTCGGGGGTAGAGGAGCACGCGGCTAGAGAGCCCAGAGAACATGGCGAGATCCAGTGGCTTCTGCTAAAGCTCGGAAACGACATGGGCTTGGACGTATGGGTTGCCCGCAATGACAGAGGGCGACAGGTCAATGGACGCAAGTTCGCCGACCTTCCCCGCATCAAGAAAGAGCTTCCGCTTCAGTTCGACGAAGCGACGAACAAGACTATTGAGCACATTGACGTGCTATGGTTGCATGGCAACGCTATCGTGGCCGCCTTCGAGATCGAGAGTACTACGTCAATATACTCTGGTCTTCTGCGCATGTCTGATCTCGTTGCCATGCAACCGAACCTGAATATTCCACTCTACCTGGTGGCACCCGAGGAACGGAGGGACAAGGTCATCACTGAGGTGAATCGCCCGACATTCTCAAGGCTGAGACCGCCGCTCGCGCAGATGTGCAGATTCCTCTCCTTCTCATCGTTACGGGCCTCGGCCAGTGAGATCGCGACTGTAGTACGGCATCTAAAACCCGAGTTTCTGACCGAGATATCGGAGTCATGCGAGGCAGATGAGCTATGAAGTCTGTCTGTGGGACGCGTTGGTTCATTCCCGCTCTTCTTCTGAGTCTTCTTCAGCCCCTTTCCGCCGATGTCGTCCGCAACCGCGACTCCCCCTTCGGGGTCATCTGCTCGTGGCCGGGGATCAGGGACGCCGGCGTCAAGTGGGTCCGGTGCGGGGCAGGGTGCTCCGCCCTCGACTGGGGCGCGGTCGAGAAGGAGCGCGGCGTCTACGACTGGAAGAGCGCCGATGCCGAAGTCAACGGCTGGACGAAGGATGAGGGCGTCGAACTGCTCGTCATCCTCGGCTACACCCCCAAGTGGGCCTCCTCCGGCCCGAACGGAGAGAACAGCGCGCCTCCACGAGACCTGAAGGACTGGACGAACTTCGTCCACACCGTCGTCTCCCGCTACAAGGGCAAGGTCAAGTACTGGGAGGTCTGGAACGAGCCGGACATCGGCTTCTGGACCGGCACCATCGAGCAGTACTGCGACCTCCTGAAGGGCGCGTACGTCGCCGCGAAGAAGGCCGACCCCGAGTGCAAGGTCGTCTTCGGGGGGCTCGCCGGGGTCAACCTCCCCTTCCTGGAGCGCGTCTACCAGTACGGCGGCGGCCCCTTCTTCGACGTCATGGCGGTCCACCCCTACCAGTGGGGCGATACGTTCAACGACGAGTGGTTCTCACTCCAGCTCCGAAACCTGCGCGATCTGATGGTGAACTACCGGGAGCGGTACAAGGAGGTCTGGCTGACCGAACTCGGCTGGTCCACCGGCGACGCGGGCATCACGGAGGACGTCCAGGCGCGTCTCCTCCAGCAGGCGATGATCGCCGGCCTGAGCCTCTCGGACATAGACGTCACCAAGGTTTTCTGGTTCTCGGTCAAGGACTGGGGCGGCCCGGGATACGGCCTCATCCGCCCTGACGGCGCGCGCAAGCCCGCGTTCGAGGCGTACCGGTTCGTGACCGGCATGCTGGAGGGTTCTCAGTACCTCGGCCCGATCGAGCATCAGGCGCTCCGCTGTCACAGGTTCCGCGGGAAGGACGGCAAGCTGCTCCTAGCGGCGTGGCATCCCGGCAAGGAGAAGGCGCCGCTCGAACTGCCCGCCGGGAAGCGCTGGGTCGAGGCGAAGCGGCTCGGCGGCCCGGTGCAGATCGAGGGCGGCGCCGTCGAGGTCGGCCCGGACCCGGTGTTCGTGCTGAGCGCCGATGAAGTCCAAGATCCCACGCCGATGTCCCGCCCGGATTACGACGACAGGTCGAAGCGCGACGTGTGGCTGGGGATAGCTCCCCCGGAGGGCACCTCGCGGCTCTACTTGATCCGGGGCGTGCACCAGGTTCTGACGTTCAAGGCGCACAACGACTCCGGACGGGGCGCGTTCGTGCGGCTCGAGGCGCGCATCAACGGCCGCGAGGGTTCCTGCCGGCCCGTCTATCTCGCCGGCGGGGAAGTCGGGGACGTCACGGTGAAGTTCCTGCTCCCGGCCGACTTCGAGGCGGGCACGGCCGAACTGCTGGTCCAGGGGACGGTTCAGTCGGAACAGCTTCCGTGGATGCGGATACCCGTGCGCGTATCCGACGGCCCGGTGATCGAGTTCCTGGCGAACAGCACCGTCGAGAGCCGCTATCTCGTCGAGAACGAGGGCAGCGGGGGCGCGCCGAGCGTGCGTTTCAGCGGCACGTGGACCTACAAGCTCGACCTGTCGAAGGCGAAGAGCGCCTACCTGGAGCTGGACGTCGGGGCCCACGAGGCGAACGAGTGGCAGGTGCTCGCGTCGTCGGATCGGGTCGCGTGGAAGACTGTCCTCTCCGGCAAGAGCAACCGGAGCCGGCACGAGGTGGACGTGAGCGCCTGGGCCGGGGGTCCGCTGTACATCAAGTTCGCGGGCAACGGCCAGCAGCTCGGCGAGTTGGCGCTGTCCGTCGGTTTGTAGAGGCGCGCCCGCATCTGCTATAATCACTTGATTCCCACCGTGACGCAAGAGACCATGAAGACCATCGCAATCATACTGAATACGACCAAGCAGGCGGCGGTCGAGCTTGCCCGCAGCCTCGCGCCGCACCTGCAGGGCAGGGGCGCCTCCGTCATCATCGAGTCGGACGCCGCCGGGGAGTGCGGCTTCCCCGAGCTTGCGGCCACTCCCAGGGAACTCTCGTCGGCGGACTTCGCGCTCGTGCTCGGCGGCGACGGGACTCTCCTGCGCGCCGGGCGGATCATGGCTCCCGCCGGGGTCCCGATGCTCGGCGTGCGGTTCGGCGAGTTCGGCTTCATGACCGACGTTCTGCCGGGGGACGCGCAGTCCGCCGTGGACGCCGTTTTGGAAGGCCGATGCGAGGTCGAGGAGCGTATGATGCTCCGGGCCTCGGTCAGCCGAGGGGGGAAGGAGATCGCCTCCGCCGCCGCGCTGAATGACGCGGTGATCCACAAGGGCCCGCTCGCCCGCATGCTCCGCCTGCAGGCCTACGTCTCGGACAAGTACATCACCACCTACCAGGCCGACGGGCTGATCGTCGCGACGCCTACCGGCTCGACCGCCTACTCGCTCTCAGCCGGGGGGCCGTTGGTGGCGCCCGAGCTGAGCGTCACGATCATCACCCCGATCTGCCCGCACACGCTCAACGTGCGGCCGCTCCTGGTGCCTAGCCGCGAGATCGTCAAGGTAGTGATCGGCGGCGACATCGAGGAAGTCGTCATGCTCACGGTGGACGGCCAGGTCGGGGTCCGGTTGGAGGAGGGCGACGAGGTCCTCGTCGGGGAGTCCGAGCACAAGGCGCGGCTCATCGAGGTCGGCGGCATGACGTTCTTCGACAAGCTCCAGAGCAGGCTCCGCTGGGGCGGGCGGTTCGACTGTGAGGTGTGAGGATAGAGGAATGACGGGGGAGAGGGAAACCCGACAGCCCTGAGTGTCCGCTCCGGCGGATGTATCGAAGGGCGGCCTGCGGAGCGCCCAATGCAGTGCAGGCCCGACCGTCCTTCGATACGCGCCCGGAGGCGCACTCAGGACTGACGGCTCTGTCGCTCATCCCTCCTCTCTTCTCCATCCTCGGGTTTCCATGCCATGATCCAGCAGCTTTTCATCAAAGACTTCGCGGTGATAGACAGCCTCGAGCTGGAGTTCGGCCCCGGCCTCAACATCCTCACCGGCGAGACCGGCTCCGGCAAGTCCATCATCGTTGACGCAATCAACATCGCGCTCGGCGAGCGGGCCGACGCCGACGCCATCCGCAGCGGGTGC
Source organism: Armatimonadota bacterium (assembly GCA_017993055.1). NCBI lineage: Bacteria > Bacillati > Armatimonadota > Armatimonadota bacterium. Next base: position 32,446 of record JAGONM010000015.1, on the reverse strand, counting down.
GAGCGGGCCACCGTCGAGGCGGTCCTCGACGTCTCCGGCCTCGATCCCGGGGGGCTCTCGTCCATGAGGGAGGCGGGGTTTGCCCCTGAGGACGGCCGCGTCATCGTCAGCCGCGAGCTGACGCGCGGCGGAAAGTCCCAGTGCCGCATCAACGGCCGCCCCGCGACGGTCTCGCTCCTCAAGGAGATCACCGACCGCGCCGTTGACATCCACGGCCAGCACGACCACCAGTCCCTGCTCCGCCCGGAACGGCACCTCGACACGCTCGACGAGTGGTGCGGCGAGCCCGCGCAGGCCGAGCGGCGCCTGGTGGCGGAAGCATACGCCCGGCTGAGGGCCCTTCAGGCGGAGTTGAGCCGGCTCGAGACCGACCGGCGCGAGCGGGCACACAACATTGACCTCTACCAGTTCCAGCTCGAGGAGATCCGGGGCGCGAACCTGAGGCCGGGCGAGGAGGAGGAACTGCTCGCGGACAGGACCCGCCTCGCGAACGCCGAGAGACTTCATGCCGCCGCGTCCGCCGCTTTCGAGGCGATCGGCGACCGCGCCCAGGATATCTGCGCGCTCGACAAGCTCAGCGATGCCGTCGCGGCCCTGCACGATCTGGCCGACCTCGATCCCCTGCTTCAGCCGACCGCCGAGGTACTCCAATCGGCGCTCTACCAGGTCGAGGATGCCTCCCGGGAGCTTCGCGCCTACCGGGATGCGGTCGAGTTCAGCCCGGAGCGGCTCGAGGCGATCGAGGAGCGGCTCGACGTTCTGCGGGCCCTCAAGCGCAAGTACGGGGAGACCGTCGAGGAGATCGAGGCATACGGCGTGGAGGTAGAGCGGAAGCTCGACGCCCTGGCGCACGGCGAGGAGCGCACCGAGGAACTGACGGGGGAGATCGAGCGAGCGAGTCTCGAGGCCGGGTCGCATGCCCGGGCGCTGTCCGAGATCCGGCGCAGGGGCGGCGCGGATTTCGCCTCGCGCATCGTCGGCGAGCTGGAGATGCTCAGCATGCCAAACGCTCTCTTCGAGGTCTCCCAGGCGGAAAAGCCCCTCGACGCGGCCGGGGTTGACGACGTGGAGTTCCTGATCTCGGCGAACCCCGGCGAGCCCGTCAAGCCGCTCGCGAAGATCGCGTCCGGGGGAGAGATGTCGCGCATCATGCTCGCCGTCAAGTCCGTGATCGCGTCGGCGGACAGGCTGCCGACTCTCATTTTCGACGAGATTGACGTCGGCATCGGCGGGCGCACGGCGGACGTGATCGGCGAGAAGCTCCAGGCGCTCGCGGCGAGTTGCCAGGTGCTCTGCATAACTCACCTGCCCCAGATAGCCAGCCGACCGGCGGACCACTTCCGCATCGAGAAGCGGCTCGAGGACGGGCGGACGGTCGTTCGGGTCCGCCGCCTCGACGACGAGGAGCGCGTGGAGGAGCTTTCCCGGATGCTCGGCGGCGCGGACCCCTCGGACACGGCGGTGCGGCACGCGCGCGAGATGCTCTCGGGCAGGGGCGGTCGCAGGCCATGATGAGACTGCCTCGCTCCAGACGGGTCTCCGCGCGGTTCGTCCTTCTCCTGGGCGTGGTCCTGTTCGCGCTCGGCCTGGTCGCCATGACGGCCGCTCTGCGCGGGAATCGGCCCGCCGTCCCCGAGAAGGCCCCCTCCGACGGGTCCGGCGCCGTCACGAAGCAGGAACGGCCCCCCGAGCCCGACGTGGTCTGCGGCCTGACCATAGTGAGCCCGTCGAGCGGCGAATCGGTCGGAGGCAAGATCCGCGTCACCCTCCGCGTGCGAACCCGGAAGTCCAGGCTCACCCATCTGAACGTGCGGATCGGCGAGGACAACCCCACCTGGCCGGGCGACTGGACCGAGTTCGTGAACGGCAGGCCGTCGAATCCCGAGAAGGAGCGCGTCGAGGAGTCCGGCGTCGGCGTGAAGGTCTACACCTGGGAGTGGGACACCCTCCCGGCGCGCAACGGCAGGTTCGTCGTCCGCGCGGAAGGCGACTTCGAGCTGGAGGACGACGGCGGGACGAAAAGCTGCGCCGTCGAGCAGCGCTTCTCAGTCCTGAACCTATCGGTCGCGTCGAGCGATCCGAAGTCGTATATCGTCTGGCTCGGCGAGCAGGGGCGCACCAGGCCGATCTCCGTCAATCTCAGGGACGACGACCTGCGCGGCGGCCCGGTCATGCTCAAGCTCAGCATATACCCGACCGAGACCGAGCAGGGCGGCTCGGGCGACCCGATTCGGGTGATGACCGCCAACGTGGTCCGCCTCGATTCGAAGGCGACCTCCATGACGTGGACTTTCCAGTGGGACGGCAAGGACGGCCGCAACTCCTACGTGCGTCCCGGCGTATACTCATTTGAGGTAGAGGCATCTCAGCAGAGCGACGGCGACTCCGCGTCCCTTCGGAGCGGCGAAGCCCAGAACGGCCGTCCCCGGCCCCTGCTTTCCGTCGAGCGCGCCCGGACGAGCGACGGGCAGTACCTGTACGAGGCCGAGTTCGCGGGCGAGCGGAACAACGGCACCCCCGGCCGGTCGGACGATGATTTCTTCGAGTACTACGTGCCGTACCGCCTGTCGGACGCGGCGGACGTCAACCCGATCGAGGGGCACGTCCGCCTGCTGAGCCCGCGGCTCCAGCAGGTCTACCGGTGGAACGTCGCCGACCTGATCTGCCGGGAACACCGGGGCGCTCACGACGGCCTCGACGCGGACAGGCGCGGGATCCGGCACTCGGTGCTCGTGCGCGTGCCGAAGGAGTTCATGCCGGCCGACGGGATGTACCGGTTCGTACTCGACTTCCGCGACGATCACGGCTACCGCTACCGCGGGCAGGTCGGCAGGTTGGCCCTTCCGCTGACCGTGCTGGCCCCGAGGTACAGGATCGAGGGCTTCAAGACGGGGCAGTTCTACGTGGCGTGGTGCCGCTCGGAGGCCGTCGAGAACATCCTGAAGCGCACCCTCGACGTGGGGTGGGCGGACCGCGTCTCGCGGGAAGGAAAACCGGTGGGGAAGGCGAACTCAGGTATGGAGGGGGCCGCAAAACGCTGGGTCAGGGACGACCCCCGAAAAGTGTTTCTCGTCAGGCGCGGGACGAAGGAAGCGGCGCCCGAGTGGTTCGGCGCCCGCCCCGGGGAGATTCGGGCGGCGGTGAACGGCGGGCTCATCGGCCTGCCGCTGATGGAGCCGGTCGGGGACCTCGGCGCCGGTTCGGGCTGGCGGTACTGCATACCGAGCCCCAGGGCCGGCCTCTGGGCGTTCAGCATGGACCCGTCCGGCGGCGGATTCGCGAGCGCGGAGGTGGAGCAGGCCCCGGTCTACTCACACTGGCTCGAGCGGACCGTCCCCGACGTCTATCACGCGCCGAAGTCGGTCAGGGAGGCGTATCCCTACGGGCGCGGGCCGCTGGGCCTGCTCGTGAAGGACGGCGCGAACATGAGCGCCCCGTCGTGGTGGCCGCCGATAGTGCCGGGCTCGTCGCTCTCGGTTGACCTCCCGATGCAGAGGAGCGCGATAGCGTTCTCGGACGACGCGGGCGGCGGACGAAGGCATTTCTTCCTGGTCAGCGCCACGTCGTGCACCTGGGCGATGATGGCGGAGTTTCTCTCGTCCGGCGGAGGGCTGGCCGGCTCCATGCGGGCGATGCTCGGGCGGCGCGACGGGTATCCCGTCGAGCTGACGATCTCGAGGGCGTTCATGCTCGACGGCGGCACGAGCACGCAGTTCGCCTACAGGGCGGCCGATTCCGGGGGCAGGGTTTTCAGGGACATAGTCCTCCCCGGCCGCGACAGGCGCATCACGGACATCGTCGCGGTGAGGGCGGCCTGCGCCGATCTCGGCAACCGTCCGATGCGCGTGAACTGAGCCGCCCGGGCCGAAAGGAGTTCGAGCGTTGGGCAACATTCTGATAAACAGGGAGCGGTGCAAGGGCTGCGAACTCTGCGTCTCCTTCTGTCCGCGGAATCTCATCCGCCTCTCCGAGGAGTTCAACAGCAAGGGACAGCACCCCGCCGAGTTCGAGGAGTCCGAGGAGTGCACGGGGTGCACCGTCTGCGCGATGATGTGTCCCGACGTCGCGATCGAGGTGTACAAGTAGCATGTCCAAGCGAGTATTGATGAAAGGCAACGAGGCCGTCGTGAAGGGCGCGATAGCCGCTCAGTGCCGAGCCTTCTTCGGGTACCCCATCACCCCGCAGAACGAGGTCCCGGAGTACATGTCGCGCTACATGCCCGAGGCCGGCGGGGTGTTCATCCAGGCCGAGAGCGAGATCGCGGCGATCAACATGGTCTACGGCGCGGCCTGCGCCGGAATACGCGCGATGACGTCGTCGTCCAGCCCGGGGGTCAGCCTCAAGCAGGAGGGACTCTCGTACATCGCCGGCGCCCAGCTTCCCTGCGTGATAGCCAACGTCCAGCGGGGCGGCCCGGGCCTCGGGAACATCGCTCCCGCCCAGGCCGACTACTTCCAGGCGGTGAAGGGCGGCGGGCACGGCGACTACAAGCTTCTCACGCTCGCGCCCTGGTCCGTGCCGGAGATGTTCCACCACGCGGTCCTCGCCTTCGACCTCGCGGACAAGTACCGCAACCCCGCGATGATCCTCTCCGACGCCATCGTCGGCCAGATGCTCGAGCCGATAGACATCCCGGACAGCGTGGAGGTCAACATCCCCGACAAGCCGTGGGCGACCACCGGCGCGAAGGGCCGCGCGAGGAACGCCGTCACCTCGCTCTACATCGTGCCCGAGGACCTCGAGGAGATCAACCTTCAGATACAGGCGAAATACGCCGCCGCCTGCCGGGACGAAGTCCGGTGGGAGGAGTACGAGACGGACGACGCCGACCTCGTGCTGGTGGCATACGGCAGCACCGCCCGGATATGCCGCACCACGATGAGCCTCGCCAGGAAGAAGGGGCTCAAGGTCGGGCTGTTCCGCCCGATCTCGCTGTTCCCGTTCCCGACGAACCAGATTTCGCGGCTCGCCCTCGCCGGCAAGCAGTTCCTCGTCGCGGAGCTGAGCGCGGGCCAGATGGTCGAGGACGTGCGGCTGGCGGTCAACGGCGCGGCGAGCGTGGACTTCCACGGAAGGCTGGGCGGAACGGTGATGAGCCCCCTGGAGGTCCTGGAAAAGGCCGAGGCGGTTCTCAGCCGGCCCCTCTTCCCGGGGTTCGGCCAGGCCGTGGTGGACGGAAGGCTGGTTGACGGGAACGGCACGGTGTGCCCGTCGGCGACCGACTCCCCGGTTTCGAATACCCTCGGCGCCGCCGCCGAGGCCGGAGGTGGATCAGATGCAGCAGGTATTTAGCCGCCCCGAGGCGCTTGCGGACGTCGGCATGGCGTACTGCTCCGGATGCACCCACGGCATCCTGCACCGCCTGGTCGCCGAGGTGATAGACGAGCTGGAACTCCTCGAGCGCACGATATGCATCTGCCCCGTGGGATGCTCGGTCTTCATGTACGAGTACATGTCCTGCGACTCGATCGAGGCGTCGCACGGGAGGGCCCCCGCCGTCGCCACCGGCGTGAAACGGGCGCTCCCCGACCGGGTGGTGTTCACATACCAGGGCGACGGCGACCTGGCCGCGATAGGCACGGCGGAGATCGTCCATGCCGCCGCGCGCGGCGAAAACATCAGCGTAATCTTCGTCAACAACACGACTTACGGCATGACCGGCGGCCAGATGGCCCCGACCACCATGCCCGGCCAGGAGACGACCACCACCCCCGGCGGGCGCAGCGTCGCGACCGCGGGCAACCCGATCAGGGTCTGCGAGCTTCTGTCGTCGCTCGACGGCGTGGCATATCTCGCCCGAACCGCCGCGACGAGCCCCAAGGGCGTGATGACCACGAAGAAGGCGATCAAGACCGCCTTCACCATGCAGCTCCAGGGCAAGGGGTTCTCGCTCGTCGAGGTGCTCTCCACCTGCCCGACCCAGTGGGGCATGACGCCGCTCGACTCGATGAAGCACGTGGACGAGGTGATGGCCCCGTACTACCCGCTAGGGGTGTACAAAGACGTGGACGCCGTCTGACCCGTCCGACAAAGAGGTGGGAACCATGCACGAAGAGATAATCATGGCCGGGACCGGCGGCCAGGGGATAATGATAATGGGCCAGCTCCTCGCCCACGCCGCGATGTCCGAGGGGAAGCACGTCGTCTGGTTCCCCTCCTACGGGCCGGAAGCTCGCGGCGGGACGGCCGACTGCACGGTCATCATCTCGACCGAGGAGATCGGGTCGCCGATCTCGTCGAACCCGGACACGCTGATCGGCATGCACCAGTTCCTCTACGACAAGTTCCAGCCGAACGTGAAGCCCGGCGGCAAGGTGATGATCAACAGCTCGCTGATAGACCCCGGCACCGCCCGGGACGACCTGCACGCCCTCGAAGTCCCCGCCAATGCCGCCGCGGAGGAGATGGGAAACTCCCGGGCGGCGAACATGATCATGCTCGGGGCGTACGTCCGGTCAACGGGCATCGTCTCGATGGACTCGCTCGTCGCGGCCCTCCCGGAGGTGCTCCCGCCCCACCGGCACAAGCTCATCCCGATCAACGAGAAGGCGCTTCGCAGAGGAGCGGAGCTTGCCCTGAGTTGACATCAGGCAGGTGAAGGGTGATGAGTTATTAGTGATGGGTGATGAGTGATTGGTGATGGGTGATGAGTGATTAGTGATGGGTGATGAGTGACGTGCAAGAGCCGCCCCGCCGTCATGCTGAGCTTGACTCAGCATCCATCCGGGGTGGTCCTGGATCCTGAATCGAGTTCAGGATGACGACACGTCGTTCAGGATGACGGTCGGTCGTTCAGGGTGACGCCGGTACTACATGCGACACACACCGTCAGCCCTGAGTGCTCGGAGCGAAGCGGAGAGTGTATCGAAGGGCGCGGGGAAGCAGAACCCCCTCGGCCCGGAGGCCGGTCCCCCTTGACAAGGGGGACAGCCCGGAAGCTCTCTCCTTGAGCAAGAAGCCACACCTGCTCCCCTCCTTGTCAAGGAGGGGCTGGGGGAGGTTCCGGGAGGCCGTCCCATTCGCTGGACTCTGAACCCGAGTAGGAGCAGGTTACTGTAGGGGCCAAGCATTTGCCCTTCGGACTGAGACCCGGCGTCGGACATGAGCGCAAATGCTTCGCCCGATTGGAGTACGAGTACGAGTACGATTACGAGTAGGAGTAGGAGCAGGAGGAAAGAATGCACGGAACGATCACGAAGAACGTGGCGGCGATGTACGCCGAGACCACCCGCAACTCCGAGCAGGTGAGCCAGGCGATAATGGGCCAGCCGGTCGAGATCGAGAAGGAAGAAGGCGGCTGGCTTTACATACGGACCTGGGACGGCTACCACGGCTGGATCGAGGCCCGGTGGGTGCGCGAGGGCGAGTGGAGCCCGGCCCGGATAGCGGCGGTACTGCCCGCCTTCTCATACGCGTACCGGGCGCCCGACGCGTCATCGGGCCATCACACGATCCTCGTCGTCACTGCCGCGATGGAGGCGCTCGGGACCGACGGGAAGTTTGCGCGCGTGCGGCTTCCGGACGGACGGGAGGCATGGGTGCCGGCGAACGAAGTGAGCGTGACTCCGGCGGGCGACCAGATGCTCCCGTTCGGCGCGACCGGCGCGGAGATCGTCGAGACCGGCCGGCGGTTCATCGGCGTGCCGTACCTCTGGGGCGGCTCCAGTCCGTTCGGCATTGACTGCTCGGGGTTCGTGCAGCTCAGCTACAAGCTGAACGGCATCCACCTGCTCCGCGACGCGGGCATCCAGGCGGGCGATCCGAGGGCGGTCCCGGTCGAGAAGGGCGATCTCGTTGCGGGCGACCTGGTCTTCTTCGCGGGTGGCGAGGACAAGGCCCGGATCACGCACGTCGGGATGGCGGTCGGCGACGGGACGTTCATTCACTCATCCGGGGGCGCGGGCGTCGGGATAAACCGCCTGACGGATGAGCCATACGAGGCGAACTACTGGGGCGCGCGGAGGATGCCGGGGGTGTAGCGCCCCCGCCCCTGCTCCGACTCGTACTCCTACTCGTACTCGTAATCGTCCTCGAATCGGGCGAAGCATTTGCGGTCATGTCCGACGCCGGGTCTCAGTCCGAAGGGCAAATGCTTGGCCCCTGCAGTAACCTCCTCGGTTTCAAGGTTCGAGCAATGGGACGGCCTCTCCCGGAACCTCCCCCGGCCCCTCCTTGACAAGGAGGGGAGCAGGTGTGGCTTCTTGCGCAAGGAGGAGAGCTTCCGGGCTGTCCCCCTTGTCAAGGGGGACCGGCCTCCGGGCCGAGGGGGTTCTGCTTCCCCGCGCCCTTCGATACACTCTCCGCTTCGCTACGAGCACTCAGGGCTGACGGAGATAGGTGGTCGGAAGAAAACCCGCTAGTCCTGAGTGCGTCCTCCGGGACGTGTATCGAAGGACGGTGGCATAGGTACAGAGGTTGGTGGAGCAAGGCCGCCCTTCGATACACTCCCCGCTTCGCTCCGAGCACTCAGGGCTGAGGGAGATAGGTGGCCGGAAGAAGACCCGCTAGTCCTGAGTGCGTCCTCCGGGACGTGTATCGAAGGACGGCGGCACAGGTGCAGGGGCTGACGGTGTGTGTCAGACGAAAGGCCGGCGTCACCCTGAACAACCGACCCTCATCCTGAACGACGTGTCGTCATCCTGAACTCGATTCAGGATCCAGGACCCTCCGGATGGATGCTGAGTCAAGCTCAGCATGACGGTGTGGTGTTCACTCATCACCCATCACTCATCACTCATCACCAATCACGCCCCGCCCAGCGCCTCCACCAGTTCCCCCAGGCTCCCGTGGACGAGGCGCCAGTACCGCCCGTCGGCCGCCAGGAGCCTCTTCTTCTCCGCCGCCTTCGCCAGCGAGTCCATCTGAAGGCCGCTCAGCAGGAAAACCTTCGCAAACGCCGAGTTCCGGAGCCTGTCCGTCGAGATCAGCAGGCTCTCGCTCAGGAACTCCTCGCAGATGCAGTACGCGAAAACCTCGGGGCGCGGGATGTGCGGCAGAGGGTAGTACCCGTGCACCCGCCTGCGCCCCAGGGTCACCGATATCGTGTCGAGTATCCCCGCCTGCCGCATGATGCGGAGCGCGAGCGCGATCGTCCGGGGGCTGTCGAACCCCCAGACCCTCCGGGCGTACTCGATGGCGAAGTCCCGCGTGATGACCGAGTCCACCGAGAAGAGAGTCGCCGTGTTCAGCATGTGGAACTCCGGCTCGCCGTACCCCTGCGGGATCTTGCCCAGCACGAAGTAGGCGTGGAACAGCTCGCCCGCGACTGCCTCGATCAACGGGTCGGTCCGGGCCGCGCGCCAGTAGATAAGGTCGCGCCGGACCTCGTCGCTCTTTTGCGCCGAGACCATCTTCAGGAACGCGGCCGCGGGAAACGTGCCGTCCGGGTTCACGAAATACCGCTGGATGATCTTCGTCGCGACGCGGTCCCTGGTGGTGTATGAGGAGTAGGGGAGGGCCTCCGAGATGCGGGCATGAAGCTCCTTGCGGCGCGGGGCGTCGGCGAACGATTCGATCGCCCGAATGCTCTCGTCGTAGTGGAGTTCCTGGCTGAAGACTGTGAATCCCTCGGGTGACACGCCCATCCCTGCCGATCGCCTGCGGATTTGGCCTGGGACATCATATCAGATAGTCGCCTCGCGTTCAACAGCCGGCTCGGAGCGAGTGGCCGGCAGCCGCAACCGTCCAGTCCTGAGTGCGCCTCCGGGCGTGTATCGAAGCCTGTCCTGAGTAGCGCAGCGTATCGAAGGAGACGGCCTTCCGGAACCTCCCCCGGCCCCTCCTTGATAAGGAGGGGAGCGACTCCGCTGTCCCCCTTGTCAAGGGGGACCGGCCTCCGGGCCGAGGGGGTTCTGCTTCCCAGCCGCCCTTCGATACACTCTCCGCTTCGCTCCGAGCACTCAGGGCTGACGGAGATAGGTTGCAGGAAGAAGACCCGCTAGTCCTGAGTGCGCGCTCCGGCGCGTGTATCGAAGGACGGCCTCCCGGAACCTCCCCCGGCCCCTCCTTGATAAGGAGGGGAGCGTCCGGGCTGTCCCCCTTGTCAAGGGGGACCGGCCTCCGGGCCGAGGGGGTTCTGCTTCCCCGCGCCCTTCGATACACTCTCCGCTTCGCTCCGAGCACTCAGGGCTGACGGTGATAGGTTACAGGAAGAAGCCCCGCTAGTCCTGAGTGCGCCTCCGGGCGTGTATCGAAGGACGGCCTCGCGCGCCTCTCGGTACGCCCTTCGGGCTACTCGAGGAGAACGGCCTCTGAGCTTGCCCACTCTCCCCATCCGTTGACAACGCGCGCCCCCGGCGATATACTCAGGGAGACGCCGCATCCGAAGTACGCCCGGCGCGGGTCCCCTCCGCCGCTCACGAGCAGCCGACATGGAAGTATCCGGCACCGACAACCGCATCGAGCGCACCGGCATATCCCTCCGCGCGATAATCGTCGGCCTCATCCTGGTGGCCGTCGTGTGCTTCGTCGTATCCTGGGGCGAGCTGGTCATCATGAGCATCCAGATCGGCTTCCTCCAGATGCCGCCCGCCGTCATCGGCATATTCTTCTTCCTGCTCCTCCTGAACAAGGGCATGCAGAGGCTCAGGCGCGCGCTCGGCCTCAGCGCCGGCGAGCTGATGATGATCTACTGCATGATGCTCGTCGCCTCCATGATATCGTCGCGCGGCATTATCGAGAAGATCATCCCCCTGCTCGTCACGCCGAACTACTTCGCCAACCCGGCAAACCGCTGGCAGGAGCTGTTCTTCCCGAACATCAAGAAGTGGATGGTCCCGTTCGACCCGGACGGCGGCACACAGCAGTTCGAGGCCCTCAGGTTCTTCGAGGGGCTCCGCTCCGGGGAGGGCATCCCGTGGAGCGCGTGGGTCGTGCCGCTCCTCGCCTGGAGCGCGCTCGTACTGCTCGTCATCTTCGCCTTCCTGTGCCTGGCGACGATCCTTCGGCGGCAGTGGGTGGACAACGAGAAGCTCGCCTTCCCGCTCGTTCAGCCGCCGCTCGCGCTCGTTAGGGACGACCAGCCGGGCGGCCCGCTCTTCGGCAACAGGCTCTTCTGGGGGGGAGTCGCCCTCCCGGCCGCAATATTCGCCTTCAACGGCCTGCACAACTGGTACCCGAACATCCCGGCGGTCAACCTGGCCCAGAACCTCAACCAGTACCTCGTGAACCCGCCGTGGGACAGCATGTACTTCACCACGATGTACCTCTCCTTCGCGGCGATCGGCTTCTTCTTCCTCCTGCCCTCTGACGTGCTCTTCGCGATATGGTTCTTCGCGATACTGGCGCGCGTTCAGGACGTCGTGGCGACCTCTTTCAACATGGAGCCGCAGGTGATGCCGATGTACGGCACGCCGCTCTTCATCGGCTACCAGACCGCGGGGGCCTACTGCGTCCTGGCGGGCTACCTGGTCTACATCTCGCTGCCGCACCTGCGGAAGGTCGGGCGCGCGGCGTTCATGATGGAGAAGGCCGACGACGAGCAGGAGATGATTCCGTACAGCGTCGCCTTCTGGGGGCTGTTCCTCAGCCTGGCGCTGATAATGGGGTGGTGCCACCTGGCCGGGATGTCGCTCTGGATCGCCCTGCTCGAGTTCGGCGTGTTCATATTCGTGATCGCGCTCGTGATGGCGAGGAGCACCGCGGAGGCCGGCATGCTGATGACCGAGACCAGCTTCCGCCCGATAGACTTCTACCGGATGTTCGCGCCGGTCCACTCGCTCGGCCCGGGCAACGTGATGATGCTTACCTTCTTCGACGGGGCGTTCCTGCGAGACCAGCGCGGCCTCCTGCTGACGGGCTTCCTCGACGGCCTGAAGATATCGGACGGCAGCAACGTCCGCCGCCGCGCGTTCCTGCCGGTGTTTCTCATCGCGATCCTGGCGGCGCTGGCGGTCGCCGGGTTCATCCAGATATGGCTGCCGTACACGAAGGGCGGCATCACCCTGTATACATATGTCTACCAGGGCAACAACCTGTGGGCGTTCGGCGAGTACCAGCAGCACATGGCGAGCTCGACGGCGCTCACGTGGCAGGCGCCGGTGTTCTTCGCGGTCGGGGTGATCGTGACGGCGTTCCTGGCGTACATGCGGGCGATGTTCTTCTGGTGGCCGTTCCACCCGCTGGGTTACGCGCTCTGCATCTCGTGGACGACTTCGGTGTTCTGGTTCGCGTGCTTCGTCGCGTGGCTGGTGAAGGGGCTGATCCTGCGCTACGGGGGGATGAGCCTGTACGTGAAGGCGCGGCCCTGGTTCCTGGGGATGATCCTGGGGGAGTTCGGGATGGCGGTCGTCTGGGCGCTGATCGGCGCGCTCACCGGCGCCCCGACCCCGACGTTCCCCTGGCCGTGATGGGTGACCAGTGACCGGTAACCAGTTACCGGAAGAAAACCCGCTAGTCCTGAGTGCGCGCTCCGGCGCGTGTATCGAAGGACGACGGCACAGGTGCAGGGGTTGGCGGAGCAAGGCCGCCCTTCGATACACTCTCCGCTTCGCTCCGAGCACTCAGGGCTGACGGTGTGGGTGACCAGTGACCAGTTACCAGTTACCGGAAGAAGACCCGCTAGTCCTGAGTGCGCGCTCCGGCGCGTGTATCGAAGGACGGCGGCACCGGCAAGAACGCCCTTCGATACACTCTCCGCTTCGCTCCGAGCACTCAGGGCTGACGGAGTGGGTGACCAGTGACCGGTAATCAGTTACCGGAAGAAAACCCGCTAGTCCTGAGTGCGCGCTCCGGCGCGTGTATCGAAGGACGGCGGCACCGGCAAGAACGCCCTTCGATACACTCTCCGCTTCGCTCCGAGCACTTAGGGCTGACGGTGTGGGTGACCAGTGGCCGGTAACCAGTTACCGGAAGAAAACCCGCTAGTCCTGAGTGCGCGCTCCGGCGCGTGTATCGAAGGACGATGGCACAGGTGCAGGGGTTGGCGGAGCAAGGCCGCCCTTCGATACACTCTCCGCTTCGCTCCGAGCACTCAGGGCTGACGGTGTGGGTGACCAGTGACCAGTTACCAGTTACCGGAAGAAAACCCGCTAGTCCTGAGTGCGCGCTCCAGCGCGTGTATCGAAGGACGACGGCACAGGTGCAGGGGTTGGCGGAGCAAGGCCGCCCTTCGATACACTCTTCGCTTCGCTCCGAGCACTCAGGGCTGACGGAGATAGGTGGCCGGAAGAAGACCCGCTAGTCCTGAGTGCGTCCTCCGGGACGTGTATCGAAGGACGGTGGCATAGGTACAGAGGTTGGTGGAGCAAGGCCGCCCTTCGATACACTCTCCGCTTCGCTCCGAGCACTCAGGGCTGACGGTGTGTGTCGCATGTAGTACCGGCGTCACCCTGAACGACCGACCGTCATCCTGAACTCGATTCAGGATCCACAAGCCCCGGATGGATGCTGAGTCAAGCTCAGCATGACGGCGGGGCGGCTCTTGCACGTCACTCATCACCCATCACCAATCACCCATCACTAATCACTCATCACCCATCACTAATCACTCACCCGCCCCCCTCCCAAAGAATTCACGAAATCCTCTCGGTCCGTTCATTCATTTCGGGCATTTTCGCGCCCTTCATATATGGGGGAACATTTGTTCGACCGACCCCCAGGAGGAGGCCGACCATGAAACGCCCGAACGCCCAGGACCGCCCGCTCCCGCACGACATCGGCGCGGAGCAGGGGCTCATCGGATGCTACGCGATGTCCCGATGCACGCCGATCGAACCCGCCGAACTCGCGCGGGTCGAGTCAACCATCACGCTCGACCACTTCTACCGGGAGCACCACGCCCTCATCTACGACGCCCTCCGCGTGATGTTCTCCCAGGGCGCGAAGGCCCCGGACTGCCGCTGGATCAGGGAGCGCGTCGAGCGGGGGACTCCTCTCCTCGACGAGGAGGAGTCCGGCTACCTGGACCACCTGCTCGCGTCCGAGCCGTGCGCCGCCGGGCTGTCGTACTTTGCCGACCGCCTGCACCGGGCGTTCCTGCGGAGGAGGTTGATGCTGAGGATGTTCGACCTCTCCGCCCGCGCGCTGAGGGAGGACTCCCCGATCGGGGAACTGCGGGATGAGGCGAGGGGCCTCGCGCTCGGCCTGGCGGAGGGGTTCGCGCCGGACGGCCCGCCGATGCTCTCCTACCGGGAGATCGTGACCGGGGAGGTCCCGCCGGTCGAGTGGGTGGTCGAGCAGCTCGTCCCCAGGCATGGGATCACGATGATCGCGGGCGACCCGGGGGTGGGGAAGTCGTGGCTCGCGTACCACATCGCGCAGTGCGTGGCGCTCGATCTGCCGGTGCTCGGGCAGTTCGCGACGAGCCCGACGGGGGTGCTGATCCTCGACACTGAGAGCGGGCGGAACCTGCTCTCCCGGCGGATGACGAAGCTCCACCGGGGGCTGTCCCTGTCATATCCGTCCTGCGCGTCCCATACGTCCCATGGGACTGATGAGACCGACGAGACTGATGGGGCGGATGGGTCCGACGCGCCGCTATCGGTGGTCTGCGGGGCGATCCGGCTCGACGAGCCTTCGGGCCTGGCGGAACTCGGCCGGCGGATCGAGGAGGCCCGGGCCGGGCTGGTGATCATTGACCCGCTGGCGATGGTGCACGGCCTCGACGAGAACTCCAGCACGGAGATGGCGGGCCTGCTCGGGCGGCTCGGGGCGCTTGCGAAGGAGCGGGGTTGCACCCTGCTGATCGTCCACCACGCGCGGAAGCAGAGCCAGGTGTCGAACGACGCGGGCCAGCGGCTCCGGGGAAGCTCGGCGATCCGCGGGGCGCTCTCCAGCTACCTGTTCCTGAGGAAGCTCCGGTCCGGGCGGATGCAGGTGGAGCAGGCGAAGTCGCGCGAGGAGGGGGAGGTCCCGGCGTTCGAGGTGGAGGTTGCGGACGCGGAGGGCGACTCGGTTGAGGTGCGGTACGTCGGGGAGTCGTCGGCGAAGGCGGACCGGACGCAGGCGGCGCTCGACTTCGTCCTCCGCGCGCTTGCGGATGCGGGCGGCTCTCTCCCCAGGAAGGACCTGATCGAGCTGGCGAAGGTGGAGGGGATTGCCCAGCGTGCTGTCGATCGGGCACTGCGAGGGGCTGCTGAGTCTGGGGAGCTGTGTAAGATGCGGACTGGGCTGTCCGTCAGCTATCGGCTGCCCGAGCCGAGCCTCGGTCCGGAGTAGTAAGGCTTTGCCAAAGGCTCTGCCACATATGGTTTGGCAAAATGGCAAAGCCTCCACGCTCAGAATGAACAACCGCAGAGATGCATCTCGGGGAAGGCCGGTTTGCAGGCCCTCATTGAGATTCGGGCCTGCGCAAACAGCCTCGAGCCTTGGGTGAAGTGGTCTTATCCGTCCTATTCGTCCCATGGGACTTGTGGGACACATGAGACCGATGAGACTGATGAGACAGATGAGACTGATGAGACTCGTGGGACTAGCGCCCCTGCTTGCCTCGGTGGTCGAGGCGGGCGCGCATCATCCGCTCGCGGACGCCGCCCTCCTCCAGGAACTTCTTCTCCAGGCTCCTGATCTGCCGGTCGAGGAGGTAGTTGGCCTGGTGGATCAGGCAGATGACGGTGTTCGCGGCGACCTCGGGCGAGCCCTGCTCGACATACGTCTCATACGTCCCGTAGGTCACGTTCGCCCCGTAGGCCAGGTCGCGGATGACCTTCGCCTGCGGATGGTCCTTCTCCCAGATCGGGAGCTTCTTCAGGCGAAGGAAGTCCTTGTAGTCTTCGAGAAGCTCCTGCAGGCTTGCCCGGGCGACGTTGGTGAGCTTGATCTCGGTGGAACTGGAGGCGGCGGCGGCCTCGCTGCCCTCCACGATGTTCTGCTTGCCGGATCGGGCGGCCTGAACCATCTGGTCGAAGGTGCGGCTGCGCCTGTCTATGAAGCGTTCGCAGAAGAAAACGGTGGCATCGAAGACGAGGAGGGCCTTCCGGTAGGAGAGCAGGGCCTCATAGCCGCCGTGCGGCGCGATGAAGCCGTCCGGCATGACAGGCTCCTTTCCGGGTGACGTGTCCTTCATCCCATTCGTCATATTGGTCTTATCCGTCCTATGGGTCCCATGGGACCTATGAGACTGATGGGACCTATGGGACTTGTGCGACGGAGAGGGCGGGTTTCCCTGCGTACTTGCCCGTCGTGCCCCCGGGGTGCTAGAATCCCCCCGGAGGAATGCACCTATGCGCACCTGGAGGATCATTCTCATGCTGGCACTGGTCTCGTCCGCGCTCTGCGCGCAGGGCACGATAGATATCGGCGGGCGGCTCGAGCCGCTCTGGGACGACTATCTCATCGAGAAGATGGACGGCGCGAGCCTCCAACTCCATCACCCCGTTACCAGGGAGGAGGTCTTCCGCTTCGACGCGCCCTGGGAAGGCCCGACCAGCGCCTACGTGACATACCTCCACGACGGCGAGAAGTACCGGATGTACTACCGAGGCTCCGGCGATCCCGGGAGCCACGTCGAGGTCTGCTGTGTCGCCGAGAGCGCAGACGGCGTCCACTGGACGAGGCCGAACCTCGGAATCTATGAGTTCGGCGGCTCGAAGGACAACAACATCGTCTGGATGGTCTCCGGCGGCCACGCGTTCGCCCCGTTCAAGGACCCCAACCCGAACGCCAGGCCCGACGAGATCTACAAGGCCGTCGCCCCCGAGAACGCCGGCGAGCGGGTCAACGTCCTGAACGCGTTCGTGTCGCCGGACGGGTACCGCTGGAAGCAGGTGGAAGGCCCGCCGATCATCACCGACGGCAAGTTCGACTCTCAGAACCTCGCCTTCTGGGACCCGAACCGGGGCGAGTACGTCTGCTACTACCGCGACTATCGAAACCGGACGCGGGAGATCAAGCGTGCCTCGTCGAAGGACTTCGTCCACTGGAGCAAGGGCGAGTGGGTCACGTACACCGGGGCGCCGCCGGAACAGCTCTACACGAACGCGATCACCCCGTACTTCCGCGCGCCGCACGTCTACGTCGGCTTCCCGAAGCGCTTCGTGCTCGAGCGCAAGGCGGTCGAGTCTCACAAGGAGATGGGCGTCTCCGACGGCGTGTTCATGAGCGGCCGCGACGGCCTCATCTTCCATCGGTGGCCGGAAGCCTTCATGCGCCCGGGGCTCGATCAGTTGAACTGGACCGACCGCAACGTCATGGCCGCCTGGGGAATACTGGAGCTGACGCCGGGCGAGATCTCGATCTACTACTCGCAGCACTACCGCCATCCGAGCGCACACATGGTCCGCACGACGGTCCGCACCGACGGCTTCGTCTCGGTGAGCGCGGGCTACGGGGGAGGGGAGTTCGTCACGAAGCCGCTCACCTTCGAGGGGAAGGAGCTGGCGATCAACTACTCGACCTCAGGCCCGGGCGAGGTCGTCGTCGAGCTTCAGGATGCTTCGGGGAAGGCGATACCGGGGTTCGCGATGGACGACTGCCCGCCGATCTACGGCGACGAGATCGAGCGCGTGGTGAAGTGGAACGGCGGGAGCGACGTCTCATCCCTCGCGGGGAAGCCGGTCAAGCTGAGGGTGAAGCTGAAGGACGCGGACCTGTACTCGGTGAGGTTCCGGTAGCCGTCCCGTTCGTACTCCTACTCGTACTCGTACTCTCCGGAGCTCCCGATTACGATTACGAGTACGATTACGAGTACGATTACGAGTACGGGCTAGAGCAGCGCCGTGCTGAAGTACCGCTCGGCACGGTCGGGGAGGACCGTCGCGATGTTGCCGGGGATGCGCTTCGCCAGTTCACGCGCCGCCCAGACGTTCGCGCCGGACGAAATCCCCACGAGCAGGCCGAAGTCGCGCCCGAGCTGCCGCGTCGTCTCGATCGCGTCCTCGTCGGTCACCTCGATCACCTCGTCAACCAGCGACACGTCGAGCACCGCCGGGATGAACCCATCGCCGATCCCCTGAATCTGATGCAGGCCCGGCTCATGGCCGAGGAGCGCCGACACGTTCTTCGGCTCGACCGCCACGATGCGCGCGCCCGGCTTGTGCTCCTTGAGGAACGTCCCGACGCCCTGCAGGGTCCCGCCGCTCCCTACGCCCGCCACGAAGCAGTCCACCTCGCCGCCCGTCTGACGCCAGAGCTCGACCGCCGTCTGGGTGTAGTGGACCCTCGGGTTGTCGGGGTTCTCGAACTGCTGGGGGACGTAGACCCGCGGGTCGGAGGCCGCGATCTCGTTGACCCTCTTCACCGCGCCGCCGATGCTCTCGCAGTCCGGCGTGAGGATCAGCTCGGCCCCGAGCGCGAGGATCAGCTTCTTCCGTTCCTCGCTCATCCCCTCGGGCATCACGATGCGGACCTTGTACCCCTTGACCCGCCCGACGAGCGCGATCCCGATCCCGGTGTTCCCGGATGTCGGCTCGACGATGATCGAGTCGGGCGTCAACTTGCCGTCGCGCTCGGCCCCTTCGAGCATCGCAAGCGCGACCCGGTCCTTGATGCTCCCCCCGGGATTGAGAAACTCAGCCTTTGCGAATATGTTCTCGCCCTTGAGCCGGAAGAGCGGCGTGTTGCCGATGAGATCGAGTATGTTGTCGGTGAGCATGATATCCCTCGGGTGTGTGGATAGCCTGATGTTACCAGCTTTCGGCGCATTCGGCAAGCAGGCCGCCCTTCGATACACTCTCCGCTTCGCTCCGAGCACTCAGGGCTGACGGAGTGGGTGGCCGGAAGAAAACCCGCTAGTCCTGAGTGCGTCCTCTGGGACGTGTATCGAAGGACGGCGGCACAGGTGCAGGGGCTGACGGTGTGTGTCGGACGAGAGGCCGGCGTCACCCTGAACAACCGACCGTCATCCTGAACGACGTGTCGTCATCCTGAACTCGATTCAGGATCCAGGACCCACCGGATGGATGCTGAGTCAGGCTCAGCATGACGGCAGGGGGCTTCACCCGTCACGCCCCAGGGCGCCCTTCGACACACTCTCCGCTTCGCTCCGAGCACTCAGGGCTGACGGAGTGGGCGGCCGGTGACCAGTTACCAGTTACCAGTTACCGGAAGAAAACCCGCTAGTCCTGAGTGCGCGCTCCAGCGCGTGTATCGAAGGACGGCGGCACAGGTGCAGGGGTTGGCGGAGCAAGGCCGCCCTTCGATACGCTCTCCGCTTCGCTCCGAGCACTCAGGGCTGACGGTGTCTGTCGCCCGCAACATCCCGTCATCCTGAACGACGTGTCGTCATCCTGAACTCGATTCAGGATCCAGGACCCTCCGGATGGATGCCGGATCGAGTCCGGCATGACGGCAGGGGGCTTCACCCGTCACGCCCCAGGCCGCCCTTCGATACACTCTCCGCTTCGCTCCGAGCACTCAGGGCTGACGGAGATAGGTGACCAGTGATCGGTGATTAGTGATTAGTGATTGGTGATTGGTGAGTGGTGATTGGTGGGCGTCCCATCCGTCCCGTCGGTCATATCCGTCCTATTCCGCGAACTGGAGTACGAGTACGAGTACGAGTACGAGTAGGATTGAGAGCAGGAGCGGCGGAGGGCGCCGCCGCCCCCGATCAGTAACTGGTGATCGCCGTCGCGCGAATCTGCGGATGGAGGTCCGTGCCGCTCTTGAAGCAGGAACTTGCGCCGGTGACTGCCACATGGGAGTTCTCCGCCGGGACGCTGAGCCCGAAGGGGAGGACCCTGATCCCCGCGAAGCCGGAGCCGTCCGCGGGGGCGCTCCCGTCGTCCACGTAGAAGAAGCCGCTCTCGGCGTGGGTGACCTTGCCGACGGTGGAGACGAGCAGTCCGATGTTGTTCAGGCCCACGCCGCCTGCCACGCCCGGCTGACCCGCGCCGTCAGTTCCGCCTACGCTCCGCCCGATCATCTCCAGCGGATCTATCGCGCCGCTTCCGGCAAGGGAGACCGCCGACGCCTCGATGTACCGCTCGCCGTCGAGGTTCGTCTTCAAGACGCCGTTCACGTCCGCGCCGTCTCCCGGCAGGCGCCCGTGGCCCGCCATGTTCACCCGGATGCCGCACGAGCGGTCCGGAGCCTCGACGTAGAAGTGATCCGAGAATGAGGCGCTCACGATCGAGCCGACGAGCGCGATCTTGGTATTGTCACCGAGGGCCTTCGCCGCGGTGGGCGAGACGCAGGGGAGGAAGCCGAGATCGATGTCGCGCCGAAGGACCTGCCCGGCAACGAGGACCTGGGCCGTGTATGCGCGGCTCGGGTAGCCTGACTTAGAGGCGGTGACGGTGTAAGTCCCCGGCGGGAGGTTCAGGAACCCGTAGGTGCCGGTGGCGTCGGTCGGCATGGATCGGGTCACGGGGCCGCTGACGGTCACGGTCGCCTTGCAGATCCACGACTGGTAGATCGGGTCGTTCAGGGCGGCGTCGGTCACGGTGCCGAAGATGATCCCGGCGGTCGGCGATTCCTTCCAGGGCATGGCGGGGACGGCGACGGGATTCTGGAACATATTGGCCTTGACGGTGTTGTAGAACGTCGTCTCGCTGCCGTGAGTCACCACGGTCGTACCCGAGTTAAAGACCGGCTTCCCGGGGTTGGCCGGGTCCTCCAGGCCGATGGTGAACCCGTAGCGGAAGACGCCGAGCCCTATGCCGTTCGCGCGGCTGTACTGCCACTGGGCGAGGATGCCGGACATGACGTTCATGTACCCGCCGATGCCGTCAATCGAGTGCCTGCCGGTGGACGTCTGCATGCTCTTGAGCCAGTTGCTCCAGAGCCGGTGATCGCCCTGCTGATCGCCGCCGCAGTAGGTCTTGCCGCCGTATGTCCAGCAAGGCTCGGTCGCGGTGCACCAGTCGCGCTTGTAGTTCATCAGGATGTTGACGTCCACGATGCCTTCCTGCATCCAGCCCTTGTGGTCCTGGCACACCTCGGAGTAGGCGCGCGTGCCCTCGAAGTTCGTGTTCGGATCGGAGCCCATCCAGCCTATGGTGTCCACGGTCATCTTGATCTGCGGGTTGATCTTCGTGGCCTCGACGTAGCATTTCCTCACCAGGTCGGTGACCTGTCGGCGCTTCCATGCGGCCCAGACCGGCCAGTTCGTGTCCGAGGTGGATGTGGGCGGGTAGTAGCCGTACTCGCTTCGGAAGCGCTCCTTGGCGATCGGGTTGTAGCCGTACTGGTTTCCGTCATAGCGGACGTAGTCGAAGTTGAAGCCGTCGAGGCCGGGATACTTGGTGACGATCTCCTTCACGATCTTGCAGACGTAGTCCTGGGTTCCGGGGCAGCCCGGGTCGAGTAGCTGGGTGCTCTTGGTGCCGGTGTTCGTGTAGGTGGCCCAGTTGCTGAGAGTGGGGGTCATGGCCACGCGATAGGTGAGTATCCAGGCCCAGCACTCCATGTTGCGGGCGTGCGACTTGGCGATCATGTCGGCGAGAGGGTCATAGCCCGGCTGGACGTCGCTGGCCCACTCCTCGAGGTCCGAGTCGTAGTAGCACCCGGCGACGATGCGTATCTCCGGCACGACGACGTTGAAGTTGTTGTCGGCCAGCGTGTTGATCATCGTGCTGGTCGCCGTCGGGTTGGCGAACTCGCTGGCGTATCCATATACCCACGCCATCCGGTACTCGGGCGGGTCGGCGGACGCCGGTGCATGGGAGAAAACGAGCGCTGCAAGGACTAGCAAAACAGGAACGATTGGTCGTGTGGTCATAGTATTCCTCTCTGTCACCATTGTGTCACAAATCGGCCGATCTGTCAATAGGTAAGGCGGGCTCAGCCGCCCTTCGATACACTCTCCGCTTCGCTCCGAGCACTCAGGGCTGACGGAGATAGGTTACCGGAAGAAAACCCGCTAGTCCTAAGTGCGCCTCCGGGCGTGTATCGAAGGACGGTGGCAACTCCGCCTGCTGAGATCGAGCGCGCACGGAGGGGCTGCCCGGAAGGATTCGGGGCGCGCGCGGCTGAACCTTACCTCAGACGAACAAGCTCGGAAAGGAACACCCCATGAACAAAGCTCAGGAGTTCTACTCTAAGATCACCGAGGTGCTCGGCAGGATCAACGATACGCAGTCGGAAAGCATCCGGAAGGCCGCCGAGATGGTGGCGGACAGCATCGCCGACGAAAAGATACTCTACCTGCTCGGCGGAGGCCACTCGCTCATGATCGCGGCCGAGGCATATCACCGCGCGGGGGGCCTCGCCCCGGTGGACGTCATCCACGACAAGAGCTTCGGGCGCGCCGAGCGGTGCGAGGGCTACGCGAAGCAGCTCCTCGACTGGTATAACCCGCCGCCCGGATCGGTCGTAGTAATAATCAGCAACTCCGGCCGGAACGCGCTCGGCATCGAGACCGCCCTGGAGTGCCGGCAGCGCGGCGTCAAGACGATCGCCGTCACCTCGCTCGCCCACTCGCGGTCGGTGAGCGCGCGGCATCCCTCCGGCAAGCGGCTCTTCGAGGCTGCCGACCTGGTGATAGACAATTGCGGCGTGCCGGGCGACGCGATCCTCGAGGTCGAGGGCGTGCCGGGCAGGATATGCGCGACATCCACCATCGCCGGCGCGATGATAGTGGACATGATAATCGCCCAGACGGTGCAGAACCTGGTGGACCGGGGGATCGAGCCGCCGGTCTTCATCAGCGCGAACGTCGAGGGCGGCGACGAGCACAACAAGAAGGTGTTCGCGAAGTACCAGCACCTCATCAAGGGATTGTGAGAGAAGTCAGGAGTCAGGAGTCGGGAGTCAGAATGTCAACGAGGATAGCCTGCCTCGCGGGAATAGCGATGCTCATCATCAGCACAGCCTCATCCGCGCCGAAGTACGACCCGAGCCCGTTCGGGATGAACGGCCTCAAGATGGCCCACAACCGGAAGAACCCGAACATCTGGGCCGACATGGAGCGCGTGTCGAAGATCATGAAGGACGCCGGGATGCACTGGGACCGGCTCGAGCTCTGGTGGAACGTCGTGGAGCCGGAGAAGGGCAGGTTCGACTGGACGTTCGCCGACCAGGTCGCGAAGTTCTACAGGGACAACGGGATGAACGCCTGCGTCATCCTCTGCTACTCGTCCGCCTGGTCGAACAACACCCCTCCCGCGACGCCCGAGGAGCGCGAGGCCTACGCGAACTACGTCTACCAGGTCGTCAGCCGGTACAAGGACACCTTCAAGGTTTGGGAGATATGGAACGAGCCGAACATCCCGACCTTCTGGCCGAAGCCGAACGTGAAGGACTACACTCTCATGCTCCGGGAGGCCTACGAGGCGGCGAAGAAGGCCGACCCCGGCTGCACGGTCCTCGCGGCGGCGACGAGCGGCCCGGACCTGGGGTTCATCGAGGGCATTCACGAGAACGGCGGCTGGGACTCCTGCGACGGCATCTCCATACACCCCTACTCGATGGCGGGCGGGCCTCTCTATCAGCGGCTCGACAAGATACTCCGCCTGACCCAGTCGCAGATAGCGGGCTGCGGCAAGCCGAAGCCGCTCTGGATCACCGAGATGGGCTGGACGAGCCGCGACGAGCGGGAGGATCGGAACCAGGCGGTCTACCTCGTCCAGTCGTACGCGATCGCGCTCGCGAACGGCGTCGAGAACCTGATGTGGTTCTGCCTCGACGACTGGGGCGAGAAGTGGGGCCTCGTCCGCAGTTACGAGCCGTTCGACCCGAAGCCCTCCTACGAGGCCTACAGGATGTTGACCGAGGCCCTCGGCTCCCCCGGCCCGTGCGCGGAGTTCGAGGGATACGCGTCGGTCGGCAAGGACGTCGCGTGCTACGTCTTCGGACCCCCTCCCCCCAACCCCCTCCCTCGAGGGGAGGGGGAGAACCGACCGAAACCCCCTCACGCCGCGGCGCGGAACGATGACTCGACACCCCCTCCCCCGGAGGGAGGGGGCAGGGGGAGGGGGATCCCCGACGGGAAGCGCGTGCTCATCCTCTGGAGCATGGACGGCAGCCGGAGAGCCGTCACCCTCCGGCAGAAGAGCGGCCTCGACGCGAAGGACGTCCTGGGCAACGAGATTGACGTGAAGGAGGGGCGGTTCGCGGTGGCCGATGTCCCGGTGATAGTGACGAACGCCGACCCCGCCCTGCTGGGGACGGTCAGCAGGACCGCGACCCCGAACCTCGAGCGCAAGGGGCGGGACCTTCTCAACAACGGCTCGCTCGACGTCATCCACGGGAGCAATCCCGGCTGGTGGACCCCCGGCAGGTTCGACTCGACCGCGAAGGACGGCAAGTTCGAGACGAGCGGCCTCGGGCGGAACGGCTCCGGGTGCGTCTCGATCTCCGGGTCGGGCGAGCGCGCGGTGTGGGACGCCTCCCCGATTCCCGTCGAGCCGGGCAAGAGGTACAGGCTCACCGGCTGGCTGAAGACCCAGGACGCGACGGGCGAAAGCTCGATCGCGCTCTACTGGTACACGGGCAACATGTGGACCTACATCGGCGAGGAGCGCACGGAGTACATCGCGGGCACCGGGGACTGGTTCAAGGCGTCGGTCGCCGCTGAGGCCCCGAGGGGCGCGACCTTCGTCCGGGTGAACCTGATTAGCACGAACAACACGGGGACGACGTGGTTTGATGATATAGAGCTGGTGGAGGAGTGACTGACTGGAAGCGCTGGTCCTGAGCGCGCATACCCCCCGTCCAGTCCTGAGTGCGCCTCTGGGCGTGTATCGAAGGACGGCGGCACAGGTGCAGGGGTTGGCGGAGGTATGCCGCCCTTCGATACACTCTCCGCTTCGCTCCGAGCACTCAGGGCTGACGGTTCTGTCAAGGAGAAGGAAATGGACGAGACTGCCGAGAGGATCATCGAAGAGACGATAGAGAAGTACAAGGAGTACGTGAACCCGATGCTCGCCAACCTGATGCGGTTCGCGGGTTTCGGCGACGTGGAGGCCTCGGCTGAGGGATGCGTCGTGACCGGCGTCTCCGGGGACGAGTACATTGACTGCCTCGGCGGGTACGGCGTCTTCAGCCTCGGGCACCGCCACCCGGAGGTCGTCGCCGCGGTCCGCGCCCAGCTCGACCGGATGCCGCTCTCGTCGAAGATCTTCTTCGGGAAGCCTCTTGCCGATCTCGCCGAACTGCTCGCGGAGATCACCCCCGGCCGCCTGCGGTTCAGCTTCTTCTGCAACAGCGGCGCGGAGGCTGTGGAGGGCGCTCTCAAGGCCGCCCGGATGTTCACCGGCAGGAAGCATTTCATCGCGACGGCCGCCGGCTTTCACGGGAAGAGCATGGGCTCGCTCTCCGCGACCGGGCGCGAACTCTACAAGTCGCCCTTCGAGCCGCTGATCCCCGGGTTCGCGCACGTCCCGTTCGGCGACGCCCGGGCCGTCGAGGACGCCTTCACCGACGACACCGCCGCCGTCATCGTCGAGCCGATCCAGGGCGAGGGCGGGATTCGCATACCACCGGACGACTACCTTCCGAGGCTCCGGGAGATCTGCACTCGGCGGGGCGCGCTGCTCATCATGGACGAGGTGCAGACCGGGCTCGGGCGCACCGGGAAGCTGTTCGCGTCGGAGCACTGGGGGGTCGAGCCGGACATCATGACGCTCGCGAAGGCGCTCGGCGGGGGAGTCATGCCGATCGGCGCTTTCGTCGGGACGCCCGAGGTCTGGGAGGCGGTCTTCTCGGAGAACCCGCTGATGCACACCTCCACCTTCGGGGGCAACCCGCTCGCCTGCGCGGCGGCGCTGGCGGCGATCGAGGTCATACGGCGCGACGACCTCTCCGGTCGGTCGGCGAAGCTCGGCGCGGGTTTCAAGGCGAAGCTCGAGGCGGTCCGCGAGAAGCATCCGAAGGCGCTGGCGGAGGTCCGGGGCATGGGGCTGATGATCGGCGTCGAGTTCACGCACGAGGACGTCGGCGAGCTGGTGATCGGCGGGCTGGCGCGCAGGGGGGTAATCGCGGCATACACGCTCAACAACCCGAAGGTCCTCCGCTTCGAGCCGCCGCTCATCATCACGGAGGAGCAGATCGCGACGGTCGTTTCGGCCTTCGACGAGTCGGTCGCCGAGGCGCTGGAAATGCTCGAGGGGATACTGTAGACCCCAGGGCATCGTTCGGGCAGGAGTTGCACTCCTGCCCGCGCCACCGGGCCGGGAGTTGAACTCCCCGGCGAGCCCTGCGGGAGGGAGTACAACTCCCTCCAATCAGCTCCCTCCCGAACGTGGAACTCACCTGTTGATTTTCTCCGCCGGATGGGGTATGATATACATGTATATCAGATTGGAGGGCCGCCCCGATGAAAAGCATGCTCGCAGTCAGGCTCCCGGCGGATATTGACGACCGCCTCGCGTCCCTGGCGAAACGAACCGGACGCACGAAGACCTTCTACGCCAGGGAAGCGATACTCAGGTACATCGAGGACATGGAGGATACATACGTCGCGCTCGATCGGTTGGAGAAGCCCGGCCGCAGGCTGACGATGGAGGAAGCGGAGCAGCGCCTTGGCGTGGAAGGTTGAGTGGGACGAGCGGGCTGTCAGGGACGCCGAGAAACTCGGACACGAAGCCAGGCGCAGGATACTGAAATACCTGCGCGAACGCATCGCCACCGACGCAGACCCTCGCCGCCTCGGTAAGCCTCTGACAGCCGACAGAGCGGGCTTCTGGAGGTACCGAGTCGGAGACTACCGCATCGTGTGCCGCATAGAGGACGACCGGGTGGTTGTGCTCGTCCTCGCAGTCGGACACAGAAGCACCGTATACGACTGATTCCCCGAGCGGTCCGCGGGAGGGAGTACAACTCCCTCCCGAACATCAACTCCGTCCCGAACGTGTTCGCGAACGCGCGAAAGTTTTTCGCCGGCCACGCAGGATGATTGCGCCCGGCGGCGTATCCTCATACCATGACTTCCCCAACCGACGAGAATCAGACAGAAGAGAGCCTGCTCCCCGATCAGCCCGACCCGCCCGTCTCCGACCGCGAGATCGAGCGCGCGATCAAGTTCTCGTACGTCCAGTCCATGCTGAGCGCCATCTTCGCCGCGTCCACCGGCGGGATGTTCCTCATCGGCTACGCGCTCCAACTCGGCGCGACCGACGTGCAGATCGGCCTGATGAGCACGATCCCGATGCTGACCATCGTCGTTCAACTCCTCTCCTCGATGCTGATCGAGCGGGGGATAAGCCGGCGCCGGCTCACGATCGCCGCGTCGCTCGTCAGCGTCCTCGGCTGGCTGGTCATCATCATGATGCCGTCCCTGACCCGCGGGATGCCCGCGAACCTGAAGATCGCCGGGCTGATCGGCGTCATCACCGTCAACACGATGTTCGCCTACGTCGCGGGGAACGCCCGGTCGAGCTGGATCGGCGACCTCATCCCGGCGAAGAAGCGCGGGACGTTCTTCGGGCGGGCGATAATGTACGCGGGGATCATCGGGGCGGTCTTCGCCGTCGTCGAGGGCACGTTCCTCGACCGCGCGAAGCACTTCGGCCTCGCCGGGTTCAGCTGGCTGTTCATGTTCGGCATGGTCTTCGGGCTGGTCAACATCCTGCTGTTCCTCCCGCAGTCCGACGTGCCGATGACCCACCACGAGACGCGGCCGAGCTTTCGGGGCATGGTGAGGGACACGCTCGCCAATCGGGCGCTGATGGTCGTGATGCTCTACGCGGTGATCTGGTCGTTCCAGGCGATCGCCGGGCCGTTCTACGCGACGTACATCCTGCGCGACCTGAAGATGCCGTTCCTCGGCTTCGGGATACTCGGCGGGGTGGCGACCGTCACGATGCTCCTGTCGTCGCCGTTCTGGGGGAGGATGGTGGACCGATACGGCTGCCGCCCGGTGCTCATCGCCTGCTCGGTCGCTCTGTCTCCGATCCCGCTGGTCTGGCTGGGGCTGACGAAGCCGCTGACGGTCTACCTCGTGGTGATACCGGTCAACCTGATCGGGGGGTTCGCCGTGGCGGGCGTATCGGTGGCGCTGAACACGCTCATCTACAAGATCACCCCCAGCGCGGGGCGGTCGGTGCAGCTCGCGGTCTACTCGGTGGTGGTTCTTCTCCTGGCGGCCCCGCTCCCGGCGATCGGGGGGCACCTGCCTGAGTGGCTCAAGGCGCTCGGCGTCTCGACCGACATCCGGTGCACGTTCTACGTGACGGTGCCGTTCATCCTGCTGGCGGCGTGGGTTGCGGGGCGCATCAGGGAGCCGGACGCGGGCTGCGCGAGGGAGATGGTGCGGAACCTGCCGGGGCATCTGCGCGAGGCGGTGAACAGCGACGAGCGACGGGTGATTAGTGATTGGTGATTAGTGATTAGTGATGATTGATGGGTGATTAGTGATTGGCGGCAGTCCCATCAATCCCATCGGTCCCATCCGTCCCATTCCCTGGACTTTGAACCCGAGTACGATTACGAGTACGAGTAGGAGTCAGAGGCGCTCCGCCGCCGCCTTCACCAGCTCCGCCACCATGTCCGCGCACTTCAGCCAGTCCGGGATCGTGATGTGCTCGTCCACCGAGTGGGCGCCCTCGTAGCCGACGCCGATCACCGTAGCCGGGAAGCCCTGCGCGTTGAAGATGCTCGCGTCGCTACCCCCGCCGGTCTCGTGGAGTTTCGGCTCGATGCCCGCCCGCCGCGCCGCCCTCAGGGCGATCCGCACCACCTCGTCGTCCTCCGTGAGGCGGTAGGTGTGGTATGAGCGGTTGACCTCGACCTCGACCGACGCGCCCGTCTCCGCCGCCGCCTCCCGGAAGCACTCGGTCATGTGCTTCACCTGCGCGTCGAGCTTCTCGTCGTTCCGGCTCCTGGCCTCGCCCCGCACCTCGCAGAACTCGGGGACGATGTTCCGGGCCGTGCCGCCGCCGATGCTGCCGATGTTGGCGGTCGTCTCCGGGTCAATGCGGCCGAGGTTCATCTTCGCGATCGCCTTGCTCGCCGCCACCACCGCGCTGATGCCGTCCTCCGGGCGCGCGCCCGCGTGGGCCGCCTTGCCGCGAACCTTCACGAGGATGTTGTCGTGGGACGGGGCGGAGACCGTGACGCACCCGACCGGCTTCCCCATGTCGAGCACGAAGGCGCACCTCGCGCGGAGCTTCGCAGGGTCCATGTACCGCGCGCCGTAGAGCCCGGTCTCCTCGCTGATGCTGAACATGACCTGCACGTCGCCGTGGGGGACTCCCCGCTCCTGAACGAGGCGGATGCCCTCCAGGATCGCCGCGATCCCGGCCTTGTCGTCCGCGCCGAGGATCGTCTTGCCGAGCCCGCGGATCGTGTCGCCCTCGATCTCGTAGCCCCACCCGTCGGTGGTCGGGGAGACGGTGTCCATGTGCGCGCTGAGCATGATCGGCACGGCGTCCGGGAGGGTCCCTCTCATGAAGCCGTAGACGTTGCCGGTGTCGCCGCCGATCCGCTCGCCCGCGTTGTCGCGGGACACCTCGAGTCCGAGCGCCTGAAGGTCGCCCGCGAGGATGTCGGCGAGTTCCTTCTCGTGCCTGCTCGGGCTGTTCACCGCCGCGAGGCGGAGGAAATCGTTGATCAGTCGTTCCTGGTTTGCCATGAAGTCTCCTACTCCTACTCGTAATCGTACTCGTACTCGTACTCGTAATCGTACTCGAATCGGGCGAAGCATCGGCGTTCAGGTCCGGGAGCTCGGCGCTCTTCAGCAGGCCGATGCTCAGCCCATGCAGGTTACTGTTCCTGCTCCTACTCTTAATCGTACTCGTACTCGTACTCGTACTCGGCTCTTTCCTCTCCCACTCGGTTCGCCGTGCTCTCGATGAGCCGCACAAGCATGGACACTATCCGCTGCAGCTTGCCCTTCCCGCACTCGACGTCGTCCGCTCTCAGCAATCCCTTCGCCACAATGACATCCAGACAGGCAGCGCACTCCAGGGCCGAGCCGCACGCAGTATCCAGATAGCGACACCGGTCGCGAATGGATCGCTTCGCATTCCCCTCGGCGATGTTGAGCGGAACGCTCGTAGATGCCCGGTCGAGTTGGTCCTTGACAGAGCACTTGCCCGTCATGGACTGAGTGATGTCGTCGGCCCAGGCAACGAAGGAAATGGCTTCCTGGTACACATCCAACTTCTCGTGATCGAATCGGGTAGCCATCGCCGCGGCCTCTCGAGTACGAGTACGATAAGGAGTACGAGTAGGATTGGGAGTACGAGCTACATCGTCAGCGTCACCTTGCACAGACCCCTCGGGCGGTCGGGGTCGTGGCCCTTCACGACCGAGAGGTACTGCGCGAAGAGCTGGCCCGCCACGATGTAGACCAGCGGGCTGTACGTCTCCTCGACCGCGACCGGCAGCTTCACCGGTATCGTCGCCAGCTTCAGGATCTCGTCCTCGCTCGAGAAGACGATCGTCTCGACTTCCCACCCGACGAGCTTCTCCGCAAGCTCCACCATCGTCGGGAAGCCCTTGCCCTGGGGCGCGTACATGAACACCGGGAAGCCCGCGTCCACGACGGCGATCGGGCCGTGCATCAGGTCGGCCATCGAGAACGGCTCCGCCGACACGTAGCAGGTCTCCGCGAGCTTCAGCGCGGCCTCCTTGCTGGTCGCGTAGTTCATCCCCCGCGCGACGACCTTGCACTCCTCCATGTACCTGTACCGCTGGGCGATCTCCTCGATGCGGCTCTCCACCTGGAAGACCCTCGATATCATCCCCGCCGCCGCCTCGAGCCGCGGGATCAGGTCGTCCTCGACCGCCAGGATGTCCGAGATCATGTATATCAGCGCGAGTGTGGTGGTGTACGTCTTGGTCGCCGCGACGCTCCGCTCCTCGCCCGCGTGGCAGAGCAGGGTGTGGTCCGCGATCTTGGTCAGTTCCGAGCCTGCCACGTTCGTGATGCCCGCGGTGAGGGCGCCCATCTCCTTCGCCCGCCGCATGACCTGCACCACGTCGGTGGACTCGCCGGACTGGGAGATGCCGATGACCAGTGCGTTCGAGAGGTCGAACTTCGCGTCGTAGAGGGTTATGACCGACGGGGCCGCGAGAGACACCGGTATGCCGTTGTCTATCTCGAACAGGTACTTGCCGAACAGCGCCGCGTTGTCCGAGGTTCCCCGGGCGGTGATGATCGCCATCTTGACGCCGCGCTCACGGATGGCCTTGCACAGCTTGCGGACGTTGCCCCGCTCCGCGTCAATGACCTTCTGTATCAACTGCGGCTGTTCGTGAATCTCGTCGAGCATGAATGACATCGTCGTCTCCTTAGTGTTGCGCGAGTGGCTCAAAAATGGTCCGGGCCCCAGAAGACCGGGCGCCGCTTCGGGAAGAGCGCCGACACGATCTCCGCAGTCTCGTTCGCCGCGCCCGCCGCCAACTCCTTGCCGTCCTCGATGCCGAAGAGCAGGCGGAAGAAGTCCGGCTGGCTGATCTGGATGCGGACCGGCCGCTCCCCGCCGAGCGAGACATTCCCCCCTGACACGGACAGGACCAACCGGCCCATCTCCGTGTCGAGGCTGACCGAGCCGGACGGGCAGCCGGATTCCCTCGCGCGCAGGTTCAACTCGGGCAGGAGCCGCCGGCCGAGCGACCTCATGTTCGTCACCAGGCACATCCCGCCCCTGGTCTCGGCGGCGCTGAAGTCCTGCACGACTTCCCGGAAGGCGGAGAGCACCCCGGGCTCCTCGGGGATGCACGCGTTTATCGTCTTCGCGCCCCGGCGGCGCATCCGGGCGGCGTTCGCCCGCATCAGCGCCCCGATGCTCCGCTCGCGGCCCGGGAGACAGCCCAACTCGCCGATCGAGGAGTTCTCTCCGTTCGACCGGCCGAGCAGGTAGCCGACCGCCGAGCCCTTGTAGTCCGCCACCAGGGTGTCCTCCGGCGGGCCGAACCTCGGAAGGACGTAGCCCTTCCAGTACCCGGGAGTGCGCGCGGTCGTGAACGGCCTCCCGCCGCTGAACGCCCGGTGGATGCCCCGCAGGGCGTCGAGGTCCCGGGCGAAGTCGCATTCGCGGACGGTGAACTCCGAGGCGGCGTGGGGAAGGCGGGACCGGATCGCCCCGGAGAACGTCTTCATCGGCACCGAGCGCCACCCCAGACGGGCATAAAAGTCGCAGATGCCGGTGAAGAGCACCGAGAAGTCCATGCCCTCCCGCTTCATCACGCGGATGATGTCCCGGAGGAGACGGGTGTTCAGGCCCCGCCCGCGGTAGCCCGGGTCGGTGGCGACGTTCCCGATTCCGCCCATCACGAGCTCGGCGCTCCCGACGCAGACCCGCCGCTCGACGACCTGCACCGCGCTCACGATGCGGCCGTCCTCCTCGCAGACGCGGGTGTACGCCCGGCGGTACCATGGGTCGCCGTAAAAATAGGGGACGAAAAGGCTCCTCGGCACCGGGGAGAAGACCCTCTCCCACAGGTCGAGGCACTCCTCGAACTCGGACAATCGTATCGCGCGGAAAACGGGCATACCAGGTTCTCTCTACCATTACCCCGTGAGCCCCGAGTGTGCCGGTGAATGACGGCACGTATCGAAGGGCGTTCTTGCGGCGCCAGGCCGTCCTTCGATACACGCCCGGAGGCGCACTCAGGACTGACGGGTTACTCTATCAACGCTCAGCTCTCAGACGCTCATACTGCTCAAGGATCATCCCGGCC